>JBEKUL010000006.1:0-46527 GCA_049515055.1 Steroidobacteraceae bacterium
TCTTTGCTTGGCAGCAATGGCTGATTCGCGAGCGCGCGCGCGCGGCCTGCCTGCTGGCATTTCAGAACAACAACTATTTCGGCGCCGCGGTCTTCGCCGGCATCCTGCTGCAGTACGCCACCCGCGGCTGAGCCGCCATCGCGCCGCACGAAAGGCCGGCAACTGTGCCCATGAGTCAGCGCTACGCGAGCTTGCTGGCCGCCGTGCTCAGCGTGATTGCGGGCTCGACCGACACGATCGGGTACCTCGGACTGCATGGTTTGTTCACCGCACAGATCACCGGTAACCTCGTCATCCTGGCGGCGCACATTACCATGGGTAATCCGGCTATCACGGCGCTGCTGTTGGCCGTGCCTGTGTTCATGCTCGTGTTGCTGGCGTCGAGCATGCTGACCACGGTGCTGCAGCACCGGCATATTCCAACACTGCAGCCTTTGCTGGCCTTGCAGCTGCTGCTGTTGATCAGCTTCGACGCGCTGTGCGCCACTGCGGGCTCACCCTTCGATCTGCATGCGCCGCGCGGGGTGCTGGCCGGCATGTTCGGAGTGGCTGCGATGGCGGTGCAATCGGCGCTGGTGCAGACGGCGCTCTCGGGCACGCCGGCCACGCTCGTAATGACGACCAACGTGACGAACTTCGTGCTCGCGTTAGGGCAGTGGATGGTGCCGCTGCGCACCGGCGCGCGCCAGGAGGCGCACCGCAAGGCCATGCGCATTCTGCCGGTCATCGTGGGGTTCATCCTCGGTTGTGCGCTCGGGGCTGCCGCCGAGAACGCGTATGGTTTGCGCGCGCTGGCCGTGCCGGTAGCCCTCGCTGTGCTTGCCCTGCTCATGGGTTTGCGCGTCAGCGCTCGCGACTAAGCAAGCGCTCCCCGCCCCGCTGCGGTGCTGCCGGTGCTGCCGGTGCTGCCGCTGCTGCCGGTGCTCAAAAAGGGGCCTTTATCCCCTGACGGCAAGTAGCCGCCGAAGGCCGCACATATTGTTGCTCAGGATGAGCTGTGCGTCTCACTGCGCTGCCTTTCATATGCGTTGTCGCACAGACGGCCCTATGGGCGAGCAGTTCAAGTACATGGTGCAGGTTTCGCAGAAATTATCAGTTGAGCGTGTCAAAAGGCGGGCTTCATGTGTTGCGAAGAAAAAAATAGGCTGACGCAGGACTACCAGGCAGCTACTGCCACCTTTGCAGAGGCTGTCGGGCAGTTGCTACGCAACGCCGGGGCGTCGACGATGGCGGAATATGAGCGCTTGCAGCGTATTTCGGAGGAAGCGCGAATGAAATCCGAGCAAGCGCGTCTGGCATTGGAACAGCACATCGCCGTCCACGACTGCTGAGCCGTTGCGCTGGACCGCAATCGCGCCGGCGACGCGCTCAACCCATAACTTTGATGTAAATCTGCTTCATAGCCGCGTAGCACCCGCATGTGGCGGCTTCCAGGGCGCGTGCGTTCGTAATAGTCACCTGCCCTCGGCTGTAGCGGATCAGCTTGCGCGTCTGCAGCAATCTGGCCGCTTCAGTTACGCCTTCGCGGCGTACGCCCAGGATATAGGAGGCGAGATCGTGCGTGAGAAAAAAGTCGCCCGAACTGGCGCGATCCCGAGCCATCAGCAACCAGCGCGCGAGCCTTGCCGGCAGGCGGTGGAGGCGATTGCAGGCGGCTGTCTGCAGAAGCTGGCTCGCGATGACGAGCAGATAGCGATTCAGTGTTTCCTTCAGCGCGGGGTAGCGCTTGAGTTCCCGGCGAAACTGAGCGGCCTCAAGTCGCAGCGCAGAACCGGCACCGTGGACGCGTACGCGCCCTGGGACATCGACGTCGAACATTAACGAAATTCCGAACATGCCCTCCGCGCCGACGACCCTGGCTTCAATTCCTGAGCGGCCCTCCAGAGTGACAACCTGCGACATGAAGCCGCAAAGCGGAAAATAAACGTGGCGCATGGGCCGCTGTCGATCACAGAGCACATCATCGACGGCCAGCTCCACGGGCTCGCATCGTGCGATGAGCCGCACGCGCTCCGGGGTGGGCAGCTTCGAGAGCAACAGGTTATCGTGATCGTGCCTGATCGCTGGCCTTGTGAGGTTGGGGGTTTTTTCCGCTCGCGCTGGCACTGCGCCCATTATGTACCTGAAGTCCTCGCCAGCACCTGTCCCGTGCAAAAAGCTACTAAACGGCTATGGACGGTTACTTGTCCTCCAGGGATGAAGGCTGGAAAACGTACATCTGTCTACTTTGCGACCTGAGTTTGG
This sequence comes from Steroidobacteraceae bacterium, assembly GCA_049515055.1. Classification (GTDB taxonomy): domain Bacteria; phylum Pseudomonadota; class Gammaproteobacteria; order Steroidobacterales; family Steroidobacteraceae; genus FEN-1191. Next base: position 2,245 of record JBEKUL010000006.1, read on the forward strand.
TTGACAAGCTTGCGGGCCGTGCCGAATATCCGCAGCGGACCGGTCACAGGCAGGACGGCGATGCACGAGGGCTCGAGCCCGCTCGCTTTCGCGGGGGCAAGCAATGCGGCGCAGCCGGCGCATAGCGCCGATCTGCCGCGTCATGACTGGTCGCTCGCGCAGGCCGAGTCACTGTTCACGCTGCCCTTCGCCGATCTGATCCTGAGCGCACAGCGTGCACACCGCGCCTGGCACACCCCGAACACCGTGCAGATGAGCACGCTGCTGTCGATCAAGACCGGCGCCTGCCCGGAAGACTGCGCCTACTGCCCCCAGAGCGTGCGCTACGACACCGGGGTCGGCCCCGAATCGCTGATGCCCCTGGAGCAGGTGCTCGAGCGGGCGCGCGCGGCGCGCGCGGCCGGTGCCACGCGCTTCTGCATGGGCGCGGCGTATCGTTCGCCGAAGCGACGCGAGCTCGAGCAGATCGTGCGCATGGTGCGCGAGGTCAGTGCGCTCGGACTGCAGACCTGCGCCACTCTGGGCATGCTCGAGCCCGCGCAGGCGCACGCGCTCAAGCAGGCGGGGCTCGACTATTACAACCACAATCTCGACACCTCCGAGGCTTACTACTCGCAGATCATCTCGACGCGCAGCTACCAGGACCGGCTCGACACGCTCGAGGCCGTGCGCGCTGCCGGCCTGAACGTCTGTTGCGGCGGCATCGTCGGCATGGGCGAATCGCAGCGCGATCGGGCGCAGATGCTCGTGACGCTTGCGAACCTGCCGCAGCATCCCGAGAGCGTGCCGATCAACCAACTGGTGCGCGTGCCCGGTACACCGCTGGCGAATGCGCCGGATACGGACCCGTTCGATTTTGTGCGAACGATCGCCGTGGCGCGCATCATGATGCCCAAAGCCCAGGTGCGTCTCTCGGCCGGCCGCACCTCGATGAGTGATGAACTGCAAGCGCTCGCCTTCCTGGCCGGCGCGAACTCGATCTTCTATGGCGACAAGCTTCTGACTACGGGCAATCCCGACGTCGCGCGCGACCGCACACTGCTGGCGCGTCTGGGCATGCGGCCCGAGGTGGCTGCGGCGGGTCTGGGTGCGGCTTGATTCGGCTCGACTGCGCAGCGAGCTCGAGGCGCTCGAAACGCGTCACGAGCGCCGCCGCCGTCGGCTCATCGAAGCAGTTCCGGATCCGGCTCGACCGACGCTTGTGCGCGTCGGCGGCCGCGAGCTGCTGAATTTCTGCAGTAACGACTATCTGGGACTGCGCACGCATCCAGCGCTGATCGAGGCGGCCTCTGAGTGCATGCGGCGCGACGGCTTCGGCGCCGGCGCTGCACACCTGTTGAGCGGCCACGGTCTCGAGCATCAGGCGCTCGAAGCCGAGCTCGCCGCCTTCACCGGCCGTGAGCGCGCGTTGCTGTTCTCGAGCGGCTACATGGCAAACCTCGGCGTGATCAGCGCGCTGACGGCGCGCCACGACGGCGTGCTTGCGGACCGGCTCAATCATGCCTCCTTGCTCGACGGTGCCCGTCTCGCGGGTGCGCGGCTGCGCCGCTATGCACACCTGGATGCGCTCAGCGCGCGCGGGATACTCGAGCGCCACCCGGATGCGGCGCTGATCGTTACCGATGGGGTCTTCAGCATGGATGGCGACGTCGCGCCGCTGCGCGAGCTCGCGACGCTCGCGCGTCAGTACGGTGCCTGGCTCATGGTCGATGACGCCCACGGGCTTGGCGTACTCGGCGCGCTCGGCCGCGGCACGCTGGAGCACTGCGCGATGGATGCGAACGCCGTGCCCATACTGGTGGGCACCCTCGGCAAGGCATTCGGGAGCTTCGGTGCGTTCGTGGCAGGCGATGCCGCATTGATCGATACGCTGATTCAGCGCGCGCGCAGCTACGTCTATACGACCGCACTGCCGCCCGCGATCGCGGCGGCCACGCGCGCGGCATTGCGCCTGGTGCAGCGCGAGCCCTGGCGGCGCGAGCGCTTGCGCAGTCTGGTGCAGCGCTTTCGCGCCGGCGCGGCCACTCACGCACTGCCGCTCATGGCCAGCTCGACGCCGATTCAACCGCTGCTGATCGGCGACTCGGCGCGAGCGCTCATGCTCAGCGAGGCGCTGGAGAAATGCGGCTTCTGGGTCGGCGCGATCCGGCCGCCGACGGTGCCGCGCGGCAGTGCGCGCCTGCGCGTGACGCTGTCCGCCGCGCACAGCGAGGCGCAGGTCGATGCGCTGCTGCAGGCCCTTGCAGCGCAGCTCGCGCAGCGAACGGCGGCATGACTGGACTCTACAGCGAGACCTCTGGTCAGGGTCCGCCACTGGCCCTGTTGCACGGCTGGGGCATGAACCTGCGCGTATTCGACGCGCTGCGCGCGCAGCTCGCACGGCACTACAGCGTAACGGCGCTGGATCTGCCCGGGCATGGGCGCAGCCCCTGGAACACCGGACTGACGAGTGCGCAGCAATTGGACCAACTCGCCGCGCACTTGCCGCGCGACGCGCTGCTGGTGGGCTGGTCGATGGGCGGACAATTGGCGCTGCAGCTGGCTGCCGGCGCGGTGCTGCCGGTACGCCAACTGGCGCTCATCGCCTGCACGCCGCGCTTCGTGCGCAGCCAGGACTGGCCGCACGGCTTGCCGCCGGCAGTCCTGCAGCTGTTCGCGCGACAGCTCGCGGGCAATCTGCGCGGCACGCTCGCGGATTTCCTGGCGCTGCAGGTACGCGGCAGCGCCCGCGCAGACATCGTGCTCGCGACCCTGCAACAGGCGCTGCTCGAGCACGGCGAGCCGCACGCCGAAGCCCTGGCCGCCGGCCTGACGCTATTGCAAGACAATGACCTGCGCGAACTCTCGCGCTCGCTGTGCGTGCCCACGTTGGTGATAGCGGGTCAATACGACCGCGTCGCGCCCTGCGCGGCTGCGCAGGCGCTCGTGCAAATGCTGCCACGAGCCGAATTGCTCGCCTTGCCGCGCGCGGGTCATGCGCCATTTCTGTCGCACTGCCAGGAAGTATTGGCAGCACTGCTGGGCCTGCAGCACGAGGCGCGCGAGACTGGCGCACGGCGCCGCTCGCCAGCTCGGCAGGCCGCCGGCCCGACTGCGCCATGAGCGGCTTCGAGCTGGACCGTCGCGCACTGCTGCGCTCATTCAGCCGTGCCGCGCCGCATTACGATGCGGCCGCACGACTGCAGCAGCGCGTACGCGCTGAATTGCTCGACCGACTCCAATACTTCGCGCTCACGCCGCGACGCGTGCTCGATCTGGGCGCTGGAACCTGCCAGGGGGCGCGGCAATTGCAGCGTCGCTTTCGCCGCGCGCAGGTGCTGGCGATCGATTTCGCCGAGGGCATGCTGCAGCGCATGCCGCACGCGCGCTGGCCGTGGCGTGCGGCGCGGATCGAGCGCATTTGCGCCGACGCCTGCGCGTTACCCCTGGCCGAGGGCAGTATCGAACTCGTCTTCTGCAATCTGATGTTGCAGTGGTGCGATCGGCCGGAGCGTGTTTTTCGGGAAATCGCGCGCGTGCTGCGCCCCGGCGGACTGTTCCTGTTCGCGAGCTTCGGCATCGAAACGCTGCACGAGCTGCGCCGCGCCTGGGCAGCGGCCGATCCAGGCGACACGCACGTGAGCCAGTTTGTCGATATGCCGCAGCTTGCCGAGGCGCTCATGCACGCAGGACTGGCCGAGCCGGTCATGGATCTGGAGCAGTATCGCCTCTACTACCCGGACGCCCTCGCCCTGATGCGCGAGCTCAAGCAGCTCGGTGCGCGCAACGCGTTGCGCGAGCGCACTCGCTCTCTGACAGGACGAGCGCGCATGCAGGCGATGAACGGCGCCTATGAGGCCATGCGCGCGGCGCAGGGACTGCCTGCCACCTACGAGGTCATCTATGGGGCGGCTTTTGGCGCGCAGCGCGCGACGGGTGAGCGCGGGCATGGCGGCGGGGACAAGCCGCTCGAGTATGCGGTGCCGCTGAGTACGCTGCGCAAAGGCCAGCGATGAGCGAGCGCGGGGCAGGAGGCTTTTTCATTGCTGGCACCGATACGGGCTGCGGCAAGACCCGTGTCACGGTCGGCCTGCTGCGAGCCTTGCACGGGCTGGGGGTAGCCGCGATAGGCATGAAGCCTGTCGCAGCGGGCACGATATCGACAAATGTTGGCATTATCAACGAAGATGTCTGCAAGATCGCAGCAGCAAGTTATGACGATCACGGTTTGCGCCCCAGCCCGCGGGATATCAATCCCTACTGCTTCGAATCCGCGGTCTCGCCAAATATTGCGGCGCAGCGAGGCGGCATCCAGGTCGATCTGAATCTCATCGCGAGCTCATACGCGCGGCTGGCCGAGCGCTGCGTCTGCGTGGCTGTGGAAGGCGCTGGCGGTTGGTTGTGCCCGATCGGTGCGGATGCGAGCATGGCCGACGTTGCGCGCAAGCTCGCGCTGCCTGTCGTGATGGTCGTCGGGATGCGTCTAGGCTGCCTGAATCATGCACTTCTGACTGCCGAGGCGATCGAGCGCTCCGGAGTGCGGCTCGCAGGCTGGATCGCCAGCGTAATCGATCCGGCTATGCAGGCCCTGCCCGAAAACCTGGAAACATTGCGCTCGCGTCTGAGCGCACCGCATCTGGCGCAGTTGCCGCATGCGAGCGACTGCGCCGCCGACGCAGCTTGCCTGCACAGCGCCGCGCTTGCCTTGCTCCATTGCGCTGCGGGCCCATGCTGAGGATCGTGATTGCGCCGCATTGCTCGCTGCGGCCGGCAGCCGCCGCATGGTTCTTCGCGAGCATCTGTCTGGTGTCGTTTACGATTGCCGGGATCATGGCGCTGCACGGTCTGTGGCCGATACTGCCGTTCGCAGGCCTCGAGATGCTCTTGCTCGGTTGGGCGCTGGCCATGAGTCTGCGCCGCTGGCATCATTCACAGATCATCACGGTGACCGAGGAGCGCGTCGCGCTGGAGACCCGCAACGGTGCGCAGCGCGAAGAGTTTGTATTCCCGCGGCATTGGGCGCGGGTTACACTGCGCCGCGCCGACACGCCGTTGCATCCCAGCCGACTGACCATTGAGTCGTATGGCCGCTCCTACGAGGTCGGCGGTTTCCTGACCGAAGAGGAGCGACGGGCATTGGCCGGGCGACTGATGCGCTCGGTCGGCCGCATGAATGAGTCGCCGCCACTAGCCGATGCGCCCACGACATTGAGGCCAGAATGATGAGCAGAACGCCGAGCCGGATCGCGCGCTGGTGCACCGCATTGAGTGCCGCATTCGTAGTGGCGCTGGCTGCGCCGGCCGCGCAGGCGGCCTGGACGCTCAACATGACGCCGGGCATCAGCGCTCTGTCGCGCCAGATCTACGGCCTGCACATGCTGATGTTCTGGTGGAGCGTCGGCATCGCCGTGGTGGTCTTCGGCTACATGATTTACTCGATGGTGCGCTTCCGCAAATCCAAGGGCGCGGTAGCCGACACGCAGTTGCTGCACAGTACACGCGTGGAAGTGATCTGGACGATCCTGCCGGTGCTGATTCTGATCAGCATGGCCGTGCCGGCCGCGCGCACGCTGATCGAGACGGAGAATTCCAGCGGCTCGCAGCTGGCGATACGGGTGACCGGCTATCAGTGGAAATGGGGCTACGAATATATCGGCACCGGCGTGCACGTGCTCTCAACGCTGGATCGGGCCAGCGATCGCGCCCGTCAGCTGCAATCCGGCATTGACCCGAACACGGTGCCCAACTATCTGCTCAGCGTCGATCACCCGCTGGTGGTCCCGGCCGGCGTCAAGGTGCGCCTGTTGATAACCGCGCAGGATGTCATTCATTCCTGGTGGGTGCCGGCGCTGGCGATCAAGAAGGATGCGATTCCCGGCTTCGTCAACGAGGCCTGGTTCGACATCGACGCGGACAAGATCGGTGTCTACCGCGGGCAGTGCGCCGAATTGTGCGGCCGCGACCATGGTTTCATGCCGATCGTGCTCGACGTCAGGAGCAAGAGCGACTTCGAGCAGTGGCTGCGCGAGCAGGCGCCGCCGGCGCCGCCGCCGACGGCACCGGCCGCAACGCCAGCCGCCGCCACCACGGCATCGGCCTCGCTGCCCGGCGCCAAGGGGCTCGGCTCGGCGACGGCCGGTTTGAATCAGGCATCCTTTTGAAGCGAGATCAGTCCATGGCACACGAGAGCGTACACGGCGACGCGCACGATCTGCATCACGGCGGCGATCACAAGGAGAGCGGCTTCTGGCGGCGCTGGGTCATGACGACCAACCACAAGGACATCGGCACGCTGTATCTCATATTCAGCTGCATCATGTTCTTCATCGGCGGCTCCTTCGCGATGCTGATCCGGGCCGAATTGTTCAAGCCCGGACTGCAATTCCTCGATCCGGCGCTGTTCAACTCCATGACCACGATGCACGCGCTGGTCATGATCTTCGGGGCCGTGATGCCGGCATTCGTGGGGCTCGCGAACTGGATGGTGCCGATGCAGGTGGGCGCGCCCGATATGGCGCTCCCGCGTATGAACAATTTCAGCTTCTGGCTCCTGCCATTCGCATTTACCTTGCTGCTCGGCACCCTGTTCGTGCCAGGCGGGGCGCTCGCCGGCGGCTGGACGCTTTATCCGCCGCTGTCGTTGCAGACCGGCGATGGCCTGCCGATGGCGATCTTCGCGGTCCACCTGATGGGCGCCTCCTCGATCATGGGGGCCATCAACATCATTGTGACCATCCTCAACATGCGCGCGCCGAACATGACGCTGTTGCGCATGCCGTTGTTCGTCTGGACATGGCTGATTACGGCGTATCTGCTGATCGCGGTGATGCCGGTGCTGGCGGGCGCGGTCACGATGCTCCTGACCGATCATTTCTTCGGCACCAGCTTCTTCAATGCGGCCGGCGGCGGCGACCCGGTGATGTTTCAGCACATCTTCTGGTTCTTCGGGCACCCCGAGGTCTACATCATGATCCTGCCGGCCTTCGGCATCGTCTCGGAGATCATCCCGACCTTCTCACGCAAACCGCTGTTCGGCTATGACACGATGGTGTACGCGACCGCCTCGATCGCATTCCTGTCATTCATCGTCTGGGCGCATCACATGTTCACAGTGGGCATGCCGCTCGCGAGCGAGTTGTTCTTCATGCTCTCGACCATGCTGATCGCGGTGCCGACCGGGGTGAAGGTATTCAACTGGTCGACCACGATGTTTCGCGGCTCCATCAGCTACGAGCCGCCGATGCTCTGGGCGATCGCATTCCTGATCATGTTCTCGATCGGCGGCTTTTCGGGCCTGATGCTGGCGATTGCACCGGCCGATTTCCAATACCAGGACACGTACTTCGTGGTGGCGCATTTTCATTACGTGCTGGTGCCCGGTGCGATATTCGCGATCATGGGCGCGGTGTACTACTGGCTGCCCAAATGGACCGGGCACATGTACAACATGACGCTGGCCAAGTGGCACTTCTGGCTCTCGACCATCTTCGTGAACGTGCTGTTCTTTCCGCAGCATTTCCTTGGACTCGCGGGCATGCCGCGCCGCGTTCCCGACTATTCAACCCAGTTTGCCGACTGGAACATGGTCTCCTCGATCGGCGGCTTCGCCTTCGGTGTGTCGCAATTTCTGTTTCCGATCATTATCTGGCAGTGCGTGCATGGGGGCGAGAAGGCGACCTCGCGCGTCTGGGAAGGCGCGGTAGGTCTGGAGTGGGAACTGTCCTCGCCACCGCCCTATCACAGCTGGACGGAGCCGCCGAGCGCGTGGCAGATCGGGCACGTGCCGGCGCATCCCGCGCATGACTGAAGATCCCCTGAGCGTGGATCCGCGTCGGCGCTCGCACGTGCGGCGCACCGCACTGTTGCTGGGCCTGCTCTCGTTCACGCTCTATGTCAGCTATATCGTGTTCGCCTTGCGCCACGGACACGCATGAGCACCGGCGGCGACGGACGGCACCGCAACCTGGTGCTCAAATTATGGCTGTTCGTTGCCGGCAGCTTCGCCTTTGGTTTCGCGCTCGTGCCGCTCTATGACGTGCTGTGCACGATCACCGGGCTTGGCAATCAGAAAAGCCTCACGCATGCGGCGGCACTGGACACGCACGGCGCCGGGCAGAAGCGTCTGGTGCGCATCGATTTCATGGGCAATCTGCCCACCATCGGCAACTGGGAATTTCGTCCCGTACAGCCCTCGATGCAGGTGCATCCCGGTCAGCTCTACCAGGCCGAGTTCTTCGCGCACAATCTGACCGGTTACGACACCACCGCGCAGGCCGTGCCCGCGCTCGTGCCGTCGAAGGCCGCGGAATGGTTTCATAAGACTGAGTGCTTCTGTTTTACGCCGCAGTCATTCAAGCGCGATGAGCAGCGCGTGCTGCGGGTGCGCTTCTTCGTCGATCCGCAGCTGCCTGATTATCTGGATCGCCTGACTCTGGCTTATACGTTTTACGATGTACGCAAGCGCCCCGATCCCACGGTGGCCGCGCGCGCCACGATTGCAACCCAGGACCGACAATGACGTCGAGCACGCACACGGATTCGAGCAAGTACTACATCCCGCATGGCAGCTACTGGCCGATTCTCGGTTGCGTTGCCCTGTTCAGTCTGATGATGGGGGGCGCCAGTTTTCTCAACGGCTGGCTCGGCGGCTATGCGTTCGTGCCGGGCGCGCTGTTGCTGGCAGGCATGTTTTTCGGCTGGTTCAGCACCGTGATCGATGAAAACCAGCAAGGCATCTACAACGCCGAGGTCAGCCGATCATTCCGCATGGGGATGATGTGGTTCATTTTCTCCGAGGTCATGTTCTTCGCCGCGTTCTTCGGCGCGCTGTTCTACGCCCGCTCGCTGTCGGTGCCCTGGATCGGCGGCGAAGGCGTCAAGATGGTCAACCGGCTGTTCCTGTGGCCGAACTACGATCCAGGCTGGCCGACCAACGGTCCAGCGCACCTGGGTCCGCGCGCCGATGGCAGCTTCGAGGTCGTCCCGCCATTCGGCCTGCCCGCGATCAACACCCTCGTGCTCGTCACCAGCAGCCTTACGGTCACGATCGCGCATCATGCGCTGCGCGCCGGGCACCGCGGGGTGCTCAAATTCTGGCTTGCCTGCACTTTTCTGCTCGGCTTTTCGTTCGTCGGCCTGCAGCTGCACGAGTACGGTGAGGCCTGGCACGAAATGGGACTGCGGCTCTCGACCGGCATCTACGGCTCGACGTTCTTCATGCTGACGGGTTTCCATGGCCTGCACGTGACTATCGGGGCGATCATGCTCGTCGTCATCTGGCTGCGCGCACTGAAGGGACATTTCACGCCGACCAATCACTTCGCCTTTGAGGCCGTGAGCTGGTACTGGCATTTCGTCGACGTCGTCTGGCTGGTGCTGTTCGTTTTCGTCTATTGGATTTAGGGCTTGGCGCGCCGGCGCTGCGTCAAGCGCATCACCGGGCAGATGCAGCTAGCGCTGCAGCCCGCGCGGGGTAATCAGGCCCAACCGCCACGCGATCATGAGCAACGCGAACAAGACCAATGACAGCGCAATGCGCACGGTCAACGCACGCAGCATTTTTCCCGAGTCGCCTTTGCCGCTCGAGAGGTAGTAGAGCGCGCTTGCCAGACTCAGGACGATGGCCACCAGCAGTCCCACGATGATAATGCGGATGCTGCCCATGTCCGGACTGTACTCGTCTGCACGCCGCCGGCACAATGCACGCCCTTCGCTCGAGCCGCGCCATCGGAGGCGATAGTGCCGTTGACACCCACGTTGAGCCGCAGCCGCTGGTCGGCCTCCTGGGGCATGACGCTGCTGACAGCGCTGGCCGTGGCAGGATTCGTCGATCTGGGACACTGGCAATGGCAGCGCGCGCAGCAGAAGCGCACGCTGGCCACGGCCTTTACTGCCGGCGATGGCGTGGCGAGCGAGCTCGATACGCGAGCCACCGCAGCGCTGCCGCGTTATGCGCAGGTGCGCGTTCACGGCCGCTACGACGGCGCGCACCAGTTCCTGCTGGATAACATTTCGCACGCTGGGCGTGCGGGTTACGACGTATTGACGCCGCTGCTGCTGCCGGATGGACGCACGCTGCTGGTCAACCGCGGCTGGGTCGCGCTCGCATCCAGCCGCCGCCAGCTGCCCGACGTCGCGCTGCACGCCGACGCCGAGCTCGCGGCTAGCGGCAAGCTCGATGATCTGCCTGTGGTCGGCATCGCTCTGGGACACGTCGCGCCAATCGCGGGCGCGGATTGGCCGAAGCTCACGAGCTTCCCGACGATGTCTGACCTGGCTGCGGCGCTGGGCCGGCCGACGGAAGCACGGCAATTATTGTTGAATCCCGACGAGCCGTTCGGCTACCTGCGCGACTGGCATCCGGGCGGCTTGAGCGCCGAGCGGCATCTGTCCTACGCCGTGCAATGGTGGAGCTTCGCCGCCCTTGCCCTGGTCCTGTACGCGCTTCTCAATCGCGGCAAAGCCCGGTGATGAGCGCGACTGCGCCGCATAGCCGGCCAAACCGGCGCATCGTGTGGCTGCTGGCTCTCGTGTTCTTCGCGCCGCTGTGCTTGTCCTTTGTGATGTACTACGGCTCGAGCTGGCGCCCCGCCGGGCACACGAATCATGGGCTGCTGATCGAGCCGCCGCGCACGCTGCCGGCGGTGGGCGCGGGCCTGTTCACGGGTAAGTGGTCGCTGGTCTACGTCGGCGCCGGCGATTGCGATGCCGCTTGCCGCCGAGCGCTGTACTTCATGCGCCAGACGTATCTGGGCCTGGGCAATCTCACGCCGCGCGTGCAGCGCGTGTTCATCGTCACTGGAAATTGCTGCGATCATGCGCTGCTCGAGCGCGAGTACTCCGGACTGATCACGTTCGATCCGCCCGCGCTCGAGCGCGCGGCATTGCTCGCGCAGTTCCCCGCCGATGCACGCGCCGCGATGCTCTATATCGTGGATCCGCGCGGCAATCTGATGATGCGCTACGACTCTCAGGCGAGCCCACGGGGCCTGCACGAGGACCTGGAGAAGCTGCTGCATCTGTCGCACATCGGCTAGGGTCCAGTGCGACACACGGCCCTGCTACGCACCCTGACTTTGATCACCTGCGCACTCTGCCTGGTCGTGGTCGTGCTCGGTGCGTACGTGCGCCTGAGCGCCGCGGGTCTGGGCTGCCCCGATTGGCCGGGATGCTACGGTCATCTGACCCCCTCGCTCGCGAGCGTGAGCGCTCCAGGGTTCGAATTCGGCAAGGCGTGGCGCGAGATGCTGCACCGCTATGCGGCGGGCACCCTGGGTCTGCTGATTGCCTGCGTGGCTGCTTTGAGCTGGCTCTGGCGCCGCGAGCGCATTGCACCGCCCGGACTGGCACTGACTGTGCTGGGCGTCGTGCTCCTGCAGGGCATCTTCGGCATGCTGACCGTGACGTGGCGGCTCAACGCGCTGATTGTCACGCTGCATCTGCTGTTTGGCCTGACCACGCTGTCGCTGCTGTGGTGGCTGCTGCTGCGGCTCGTTCGACCACACGCTGCAGCGATCCCGCGCGCCTCTGCGCTCGCACGCGCGCTGGCCGCAGTCGCTCTGGCGATGTTGATATTGCAGATCGCGCTGGGCGGCTGGACCAGCAGCAACTATGCGGCGATCGCCTGCCCCGATCTGCCCACCTGTCAGGGCAGCTGGTGGCCGCCTGCGCACTTTCGTGCCGCCTATGCATTGCACCACAGCCTCGACACGGCGGCCCTTGTGGCCATACACCTGACGCATCGAATCGGCGCGATGCTTGCCGGCATTGCCTTGTTGCTGGCCGCGCTGGTGGCGTGGCGGCAGCCTCAACGCCCAGTGCGGCGAGCGGCGCTGGCTGTGCTCGCCATGCTGGGGCTGCAATTGACGCTCGGGGTCTGCATGGTCCTGAATGGCTTTCCACTCTGGCTCGCAACGGCGCACAATGCCGGGGCCGCACTGCTGTTGCTGGCGACCCTGTGGCTCAATTATTCGCTTCAACCCGGCCGCGCGCGCGCGGTTTCATCAGTATGCACGTGAAAACCGACGCTCAAAGCCTGCTTCTGCGCGCCACCTGGCACGACTATCTGGCTTTGACCAAGCCGCGGGTCGTGGCGCTGATCGTGCTGACGGCCGTGGTCGGCACATTGCTCGCAAGGCCCGGACTGCCGCCGCTCGACGCGTTGCTGTTCGGCAATCTGGGCATCGCGCTCGCGGCCGCGTCCGCCGCGGCCGTCAATCACGTGCTCGACCGGCATATTGATGCGCGCATGGGACGCACGCGCAACCGGCCGCTGCCCAGTGGCCTGCTGACGCCCGCCAGGGCACTGGCCTTCGCCTTCGTGCTCGCGGCCGCCTCGATGACGATACTGCTTGCGTTCGTCAACGTGCTGACGGCCGTGCTGAGCTTCTGCTCTTTGATCGTGTACGCCGTCGTCTATACGGTCTGGCTCAAGCGCGCGACGCCGCAGAACATCGTGATCGGCGGCGCGGCCGGGGCCGCCCCGCCCGTGCTCGGCTGGGTCGCGGTGACCGGCCACATCGAGCCGCAGGCGCTGTTGCTGTTCCTGATCATCTTCGCCTGGACGCCGCCGCACTTCTGGGCGCTCGCCATCGCGCGCCGGCATGACTACGTGCGCGCCGATATTCCGATGCTGCCGGTCACGCACGGCGTAGAGTTCACGCGCCTGCATGTGCTGCTCTACACGGTGATCCTGTGCGTAGCGACGCTGCTGCCATTCATGATCGGCATGAGCGGGCTCATCTACCTGGGCGCCGCATTGGCGCTCAATGCCCGCTTTCTATGGCAGGCGATCGCGCTCAAGTTCACTCGGCGCGACGAGCTGCCGATGCGCATGTTTCGATTTTCGATCAGCTACCTGATGTGGCTGTTTCTGGCGCTGCTGGTCGATCATTACCTGCCCGTGAGCCGGCTCTGAGCAGCCCCGGAGCTTACCCGCCATGCTGATCGAGCGGATCTGGGCAGACAACGATGGGCGCAATTTTCATTATCTGGTCGCCTGCGAGCGCACTGGCGAGGCGCTGGCAATCGATCCGCTGAACTGGCAGGCCTGCCTGCAGCGCGCCTCGGCGCTCAACTGGAACATCACGCAGATCTTCAACACCCATGAGCATCGCGACCACACCGGCGGCAACGCGGCGCTGGTAGCGCAAACCGGTGCCAGCGTGCTCGCGCATGCTGCCGCCGCCGAGCGTATCGGCGGCGTCGATCGCGGTATGAAAGGCGGCGATGAAGTGCACGTGGGCCAAACGGTGCGCTTGCGCTGTCTGGATACGCCGGGACATACGCGCGCGCATCTGTGCCTGTACGCCGAGGCGCACAACGAGGCGGCTCCCGCCTTGTTTTCCGGGGATACTTTATTCAATGCCGGAGTCGGCAATTGCATCCACGGCGGGGATCCGGAGTTGCTCTACGAGAGCTTTACCGACTGCCTCGCCAAGCTCCCCGGTGCAACCCGCGTGTTCCCGGGCCACGAGTATCTGCAGCGAAACCTCGGCTTTACGCTGGATCGCGAGCCCTCGAACCAGGCCGCAAGCGCGCTCGCGCAGCGCGTCGGTGCGCGCACCAATGCGTTGTCCGGCCCGGCGGCCCCGGTTCTGAGCATGGGTGAGGAAAAACAGATCAACGTGTTCCTGCGCCTTGAATCTGCCGAAATCATCGAGCGTCTGGCGCGCGCTGATCGCGCCGCCACCCCGAGACCGACACCGCGCATGGTGTTCCTCGCTCTACGGGAACTGCGCAACCGTTGGTGAGCTAGAATCGGAAGGCCCGCATGGACCTCTCCCCAATCCTCAATCCGCTGAACGATCCGCAGCGCACGGCTGTGACCGCGCCGGTCGGCCCCGTGCTGGTGCTGGCCGGGGCGGGCAGCGGCAAGACGCGCGTGCTCACGCATCGCATCGCCTGGCTGATCCAGACCGGCGAGGCTTCCGCCTACAGCGTGCTGGCCGTGACTTTCACCAACAAGGCAGCTGCCGAAATGCGCGGGCGTGTCGAGCAACTGCTCGACGTGCCGGGCAGCGCCCTCTGGCTCGGCACCTTCCATGGCATCGCGCACCGGCTGCTGCGCCTGCATTGGCGCGAGGCCGGGCTCGTGCAGAGCTTTCAGATTCTGGATGCCGAGGATCAATTGCGCGTGATCAAAAAACTGCTCAAGGCGCAGAATCTGGATGAGAGCCGCTGGATTGCGCGCGACATCCAGTACTTCATCAACAAGCACAAGGATGAGGGTCGTCGGCCGCAGCATCTCCGGAGCGGCGCGGATGCGGCCGAAACGCAGCTCCTGAAGCTCTATGCGCTGTATGAAGAGACCTGCATGCGCACGGGCGTCATCGATTTCGCCGAATTGCTGTTGCGCGCCTACGAGCTCTGGCGCGATCAGCCGGAGCTCTTGCGACACTACCGCACGCGCTTTCGTCACGTGCTGGTCGATGAGTTCCAGGACACCAACGCCATACAGTACGCCTGGATCCGGCTGCTGGTAGGCTCGCAAGGCGCGCCGTTCGTCGTCGGCGATGACGATCAGTCGATCTATCGCTGGCGCGGCGCGCGGGTCGAGAACCTGCACCAGTTTCGCGAGGACTTCCCGCACGCTCAGCTCTACCGGCTCGAGCAGAATTACCGCTCCAGCGGCTCGATACTCGAGGCCGCCAATGCGCTGATCGCCAACAACTCCGGCCGCCTCGGCAAGACGCTCTGGACCAGCGGCGCGCGCGGCGAGCCAGTGCAACTCTACGCCGCATTCAACGAGCGCGATGAGGCCGATTTCGTGCTCGCGCGCATTCTCGAGTGGACGCGCCGGGGCGGCCTGCGCCGCGACGCCGCGATCCTCTACCGCTCCAATGCGCAGTCACGCACGTTCGAGGAGGCGCTGATCAGCGCGCGGGTGCCCTACCGCGTCTATGGCGGCCTGCGCTTCTTCGAGCGGGCGGAAATCAAGGATGCACTGGCATATCTGCGCTTGTGCGTGAACCGCGACGATGACGCATCCTTCGAGCGCGTGATCAATCTGCCTGCGCGCGGCATCGGTACGCGCACCCTCGATACGATCCGTGAGGCAGCTCGTGCCGCCGGCAGCTCCCTGTGGCGTGCAGCTGCGGATGCCCCGGACGCCGCGCTCGGGCGCGCCGCGACGGCTGTGCGTGCCTTCCTGCAGTTGATCGAGAGCATGAGTCGGGCCATCGCCTCGCTGCCCTTGCACGAGCAGGTCGATCACGTGATCAACGCCAGCGCTCTGCTGTCGCATCACCAGAAGGAGAAGGCCGAGCGCGGCGAGGCCCGGGTCGAGAACCTGCTCGAGCTCGTCAGTGCAGCGCGCGGCTTCGATCCCGAGGCCGATGTGCCGCCGTTGCAAAGCTTTCTTGCTCACGCGGTGCTCGAGTCGGGCGAGGGTCAGGGCACGCAAGCCGAAGATTGCGTGCAGATGATGACGCTGCACACGGCCAAGGGCCTGGAGTTTCCGCTCGTGTTTCTCTGTGGCATGGAGGATGGCCTGTTTCCACATCAGCGCTCCCTCAATGACCTGGAGAGCCTGGAGGAGGAGCGCCGGCTCTGCTATGTCGGCATGACGCGCGCGATGCGGCAACTGTATTTCACCTACGCCGAGCAGCGCCGGCTGCATGGCGTCGATAGCTACAACGCGCCATCGCGTTTCATCCAGGAAGTGCCGCCGGCGCTGATCGAGGAGATCCGGCCACGCATCCGTCTGGCGCAGCTTTCGGATTTTGACGCCTCGGACGTGGCCGCGGCACGTGTCGTGTCGCTGCGCGTGCGCGCGTCGCGCCAGTCCCCGTTGGCCGAGGTACTCGCCGAGGGCGTGCGCCTGGGCACGCGCGTGCGCCACGGTAAATTCGGCGAGGGCACCGTGCTGAATATCGAAGGCCAGGGCCCGCACGCGCGCGTGCAGGTGAATTTCGAGCGGCAGGGCTCCAAATGGCTCATGCTGCAATACGCAAACCTCGAAGTGATGCAATGAAAATCTTGCTCCTGGGTGCCGGTCAGGTCGGACGCACGGCGGCCTATCACCTCTCGCGCGAGCCCGCCAACGAAGTCACGGTGGTGGACACCAACGAGGCGGTGTTGCGCGATCTGCAGGACCGGCTCGACATCCGTGCGGTGGGCGGCAACGGCGCTTACCCATCGGTACTGGAGTCGGCCGGCATAGCGGATACCGATATTCTGGTCGCCCTCACCAACAGCGATGAGGTCAACATCGTCGCCTGCGAGATCGCTCATACGCTGTATCGCACGCCAACCAAGATCGCGCGCATCCGCGCCTCCGAATATACCGCCCGCGAGCAATTGTTCACCGAAGGAGCGCTGGCGGTGGATGTCTGGATCAGTCCCGAGCAACTGGTCACCGACTACATCGCCCGGCTGCTGTCCTACCCGGGCGCGCTGCAGGTCGTGGACTTCGCCGATGGGCGCGTGCAATTGGTCGGCGTGCGGGCGCGGCGCGACGGTCTGCTCGTCGGCCGCGAACTGCGCGCGCTCAGAGAGCACCTGCCCGACACCGACGCGCGCGTGGCCGCGATCTACCGCAACGATCGCCTCGTGCCCACCGCGGGCGATACGGTCATCGAGGAACACGATGAGATCTTCTTCGTCGCGGCGCCGGACGATCTGCGGCGCGTGATGGCGGAGCTGCGCCGCAGCGAGGATCCGGTGCGACGCCTCGTGATCGCCGGCGGCGGCAATATCGGCCTGCGGCTGGCGCGCGCGCTCGAGAAGAGCAACCAGGTCAAGCTCATCGAGCGCGACGCAACCCGGGCGCGGCGCATCTCCGAGATCCTGGAGAACACGATCGTGCTGCATGGCGATGCGGCCGATGAGGAGCTGCTGGTCGAGGAGAATATCGACAGTGTCGATCTGTTCTGCGCGCTGACCAACTCAGAGGAATCCAACGTGCTCGCGGCCATGCTCGCCAAGCGCCTGGGCGCCAGGCGCGTGATGGCGCTGATCAACCGTCCCTCCTACGGCGAGCTGATGGAGAACCACAGCATCGATATCGTGGTGTCGCCGCAGCAGATCACGATAGGTACGCTGCTGGCGCATGTACGCCGCGGCGACGTTGTGCGCGTGCACTCGCTGCGCCGTGGCGCCGCCGAGGCCATCGAGGCGGTCGTGCACGGCACGCAGGAGCGCTCGCAGCTGATCGGTCGCTCGCTCGAGCAGATCTCGCTGCCGCAGGGTGCGAGCATCGTCGCGATTGCGCGCGGCGAGAATGTGATCATGGCGCATCACGACACGGTGATCCAGGCTGAGGATCACGTCATCATCTTCCTGTCCGACCGGCGACATATCGAGACGGTCTCGCGCCTGTTCCAAAGTGACACCTAGGTAAGACCAGCGATGCGCTCGCTGCTCGGCGTCCTGCATATCTTCGGCTCGCTGCTGGCCTGGTTCGGGCTGTTTTTCCTGCTGCCGATCCTGGCCGCGATGATCTACGGGGAATTCGGCGCGCTGCGCGGCTTTGTGATCGGCGCGCTGATCAGCGTGCTCGGCGGCCTGCTGCTGCGCGCGCTGTGCGCGCGTTATCCCTACGACCTCAAGCCGCGCGATGCCTACCTGCTGGTCACCGTCAGCTGGCTGACGATCGCGGCGGTGGCCACGGCACCATTGCTGATCGATCTGCCGGGACTCACGTTCACGAAGGCTTATTTTGAGTCCATGTCCGGACTGTCAACCACGGGCTCGACCGTGCTGGTCGGCCTCGACGAGTTGCCGCATGCGGTCAACCTCTGGCGCCACGAGCTCAGCTGGCTCGGTGGCATGGGCATTATCGTGCTGGCGGTCGCCATCCTGCCGATGCTGGGCGTCGGCGGGCTGCAGCTGTATCGCGCCGGCGCGCCGGGCTTCGTCAAGGACCGCAAGCTCGCCCCGCGCATCAGCGCGACCGCCAAGTCCCTCGGCCTGGTCTACGGCGCTCTCACGCTCGCCTGCACCATCTGCCTCTGGGCCGCAGGCATGTCGCTGTTCGATGCGATCTGCCATGCCTTCTCGACCCTGGCGCTCGGCGGCTTCTCCACGCACGACGCCAACATTGCCTATTTTCATTCCCCGCTGATCGAAATGCTGCTCATGGTCTTCATGCTCATCGCGGCCTTGAATTTCGCCACCCATTTCCTGGCGCTGCGCAAGGGTGATTTCAGCGTCTATCGCCGCGACCCCGAGGCGCGCTGGATGCTGTTGCTGATATTCGCCAGCTGCATCGCGATCAGTGCGTTCCTGAGCCTCAAGCACGTCTACGCCAACTACGGCAGCTCGCTGCGCTACGCGGCGTTCAACGTGATCTCGATGGCGACCGACAGCGGCTTCTACAACACCGACTATGGCAGCTGGCCCATATTCGCCCCGCTCTGGATGCTCTTTCTGGGCAGTCTGTGCAGCTGCACGGGCTCGACCGGCGGGGGCATCAGAATGTTTCGCTCGCTGATCCTGATCAAGCAGTCATTGCGCGAGATGTTCACGCTGGTGCACCCGCGGGCCATGGTGCCGTTGAAGATTTCCGGGCAGGTCGTGCCTCACGGGGTCGTGAACTCGGTGCTGGCCTTTATCTTTCTGTATTTCATGACCATCGTCGTGCTCACCTTCGTGCTGCTGATAAGCGGCATGGACTTCCTCTCGGCTTTTTCCGCGATCGTGGCCTGCGTCAACAACGCCGGCCCGGGGCTCAATCGGGTCGGACCCGCCGGCCATTACAGTGTGCTCACGGACTTCCAGAGCTGGACCTGCGTGGCGGGGATGTTTCTCGGACGTGTCCAGATCATCACCTTCGCCGTCCTGTTCACGCCGACCTTCTGGCGCAAGTAAGCCCGCCCGGCCTGCGCGCGGTTGCGCGCCTCTTCAGGCCACGCGCGCGCCGCCCCGGCGCAGGTGCACCAGCAGAATTGACACCGCCGCGGGCGTGACGCCCGGCACGCCCGCGGCCTGGCCGACGGTGAGCGGCCGGATCTGCGTGAGCTTCTGCCTTACCTCGTGCGAGAGCCCGCCGAGCGTGTTGTAGTCCAGGTCGGCCGGCAGCGCCACGTCCTGCTGCGCGCGAGCGCGCTCGATCTCCTGCTGTGCGCGCTCGATGTAGCCGGCGTAGCTCGCCCGCACCTCCAGATCGCGCTGCACCTGCGGTGCCAGCCGATCATCGCGCTGCGCGAGGTCGCTCTCGCCTGCGCTCGGCGGGTCATGCAGTGCGAGCAATTCGAGCAGCGCCTGGTAGCCGACCTCGGGACGGCGCAGCAATTCGAAGGCGGTCACGTCGCGCTCAGGGGCCGGACCGCCCAGCACGCGCGCGGCCCATCGCGTGGGGATCTGCCCGGGCTTGAAGCGCCAGCGCTCCAGGCGCGCAAGCTCGGCGTCTATGGCGTGACGCTTGCGCTCGAAGAACTCCCAGCGCTCATCGTCCACGAGCCCCAGCTCGCGCCCGATCGGCGTGAGCCGCGCGTCGGCATTGTCCTCGCGCAACAGCAGACGGTGCTCGGCCCGGCTCGTGAACATGCGATAGGGCTCACTGGTGCCGCGTGTGACCAGGTCATCGACGAGCACGCCCAGATAGGCATCGCTGCGCCGCGGTGTCCACGAGGCAGCCTGGCGCTGGTAGCGCGCGGCGTTGATGCCGGCGAGCAGGCCCTGGGCCGCCGCCTCCTCATAGCCTGTGGTGCCGTTGATCTGACCGGCGAAGAACAGGCCCGCGAGCGCCTTGGTCTCGAGCGAGGTCTTGAGCTCGCGCGGATCAAAGAAATCATATTCGATCGCGTAGCCCGGACGGGTCAGATGCGCCTGCTCGAAACCGCGAATGCTGCGCACGAACTCCCACTGCACGTCGAACGGCAGACTGGTCGAGATGCCGTTGGGATATACCTCGCGGCTATCGAGTCCTTCCGGCTCGATGAAGATCTGGTGCGAGCTCTTGTCCGCGAAGCGATGCACCTTGTCCTCGACCGAAGGGCAGTAGCGTGGTCCCGTGCCCTCGATGCGCCCGGTGAACATCGGCGAGCGGTCAAAGGCGGCGCGGATGATCGCGTGCGTACGCTCATTGGTCGCGGTGATGTGGCAGGGCAGCTGCCGCGGGTGCTCGCTCGCGCGGCCGAGGAAGGAGAACACCGGCAGCGGCTCCTCGCTGTGTTGTACGGCGAGACCCGCGTAGTCGATCGTGCGAGCGTCGATGCGCGGCGGCGTTCCGGTCTTGAGCCGGCCAACCTTCGGGGCGATCTCGCGCAATTGCGCGGCGAGCCGTAATGAAGGCGGATCCCCGGCGCGCCCGGCCTCGTAATGCTCGAGCCCGAGGTGAACGCGGCCGGCCAGAAATGTACCCACGGTCAGCACCAGAGCCGGGGCCTCAAAAACGATGCCGCTGAGCGTTGCGACGCCGCGCACGCGCGTGCCGTCCAGCAGCAGTCCGGCCGCCTCCTGCTGGAACAGTGAGAGCCCGGGCTGATTCTCGAGCAGGCTGCGCACCGCCCGGCGGTACAGCTGCCGGTCGGCCTGGGCGCGCGTCGCGCGCACGGCTGGACCCTTGCTCGAGTTCAAGGTCCGGAATTGGATCCCGGCACGATCCGCCGCGCGCGCCATCGCCCCGCCGAGCGCGTCAATCTCGCGCACCAGGTGGCCCTTGCCGATGCCGCCGATCGCGGGATTGCAGCTCATCGCCCCCAGGGTCTCGATGTTCTGCGTCAGCAGCAGCGTCTTGCATCCCATGCGGGCAGCCGCCAGCGCGGCTTCGGTGCCGGCATGACCGCCGCCCACTACGATGACATCAAAGGTGTGCGCGAAACGCATGCGCACAGTCTAGCCAGGGGCTGCGCCCCGCGCTTATGACTTGAGCCGATAAGCGATAAAGGCATCGCTCGAGCCGGTACCAAACCCGGTGCTGCCGCCGGCGTTGATCAGCACATACTGGCGCCCGTCGCGGCCCAGGTAGGTGATGGGCGTGGCGTGGCCGCCGGCGGGAAGCTGCACTTCCCACAACACCTTGCCGGTCTTTTCATCCACAGCCCGGAAATACTTGTCCTGGGTGGCGGCGATGAAGATCACGCCTCCCTTGGTGACAATCGAGCCGCCGATATTTGGCGTGCCCAGTGGCAGCGGCAGGTGCAGAGCAATGCCGAAGGGGCCGCTGTTGGAGGCGTTGCCGAGCGTGTGCTGCCACAGCGCCTTGCCGGTCTTCAACTCCACTGCCGTCAGGAAACCATAAGGCGGCCTCTGGCAGGGAATGCCCAGTCCCGTCAGGAAGCCGTGCCAGTGCACGGCATAGGGCGTACCTTCCATGGCGGCGCCGGGCGCTGTCTTACCCCTGCGCGGATCGCCGCTGATGAAAAGGCGCTCCTTGTCGGCAGCCGCCCGGGTGATGAACTGGTCATAGTCGGCCATCAGATTGGAATTGACCACCAGGATGCCGCGAGCCTCGTCCACCGACACGCTGCCCCAGTCGATGCCGCCCAGTTCCCCGGGTGTACGAATCGATCGGCCCAGGCGCAGCGGCGTGTAGATGCCGCGATACTCCGCCTGGCGAAATTCGATGCGGCAATAGAGCTGGTCGAAGGGCGTGATGCCCCACATGTCCGCTTCCGTCAGCGTCGGACCGGCAAAATCCGGCATGCCGGTGGAGAAAGGCTGGGTCCGCGACCAGCGCTCGCCAGGAATGCTGGAAGCAGGCACCGAACGTTCCTCAACCTTGGTCAGCGGCTCCCCGGTACGGCGGTCGAGCACGAAGATCTGGCCCGTCTTGGTGGGCTGGATCAGCCCGGGGAGCGTTCCGGCAGCGGTGGGGAAATCCACCAACACCGGCTGGGCGGCAAGGTCATAGTCCCACAGATCATGATGGATGGCCTGGAAGCTCCAGCGCACTGCACCCGTATCGGCGTCGAGCGCCACCACGGCGCTGGAGAAACGGTCGGTCTGCGGTGTACGGTTAACGCCATAAAAGTCGGGACTGCCGTTGCCCATCGGCAGATAGACCAGGCCGAGCGCCTCATCGCCGCTGAAGGGCGGCCAGCTGTTGGGCGTGGAAGGCGTGTAGCTCTGACCGGGCGCGAGCGGGCCATGATCGTCCGGGCGGCCGGGATCGAACGCCCATTTCAGCTCGCCGGTCACCGCGTCATAACCGCGAATGACCCCTGGCGGCACATGAATCGATTGATCGTCGATTATGTAGGATCCGATCACCGCCGTGCCACGCACGATGGTCGGGGGCGAGGTGGGATTGATCCAGCCGCGCGGAAACTTGTCCAGCCCCTCGCCTTCACCCAGGTTGACCGCGCCATCCTTGCCGAAACCGCGGCAGGGCTCGCCGGTTTTGGCGTCAAGCGCGATCAGCCGGTTGTCTACGGTGCCGAGCAGAATACGGGTCGGACATTCAACGACTCCCGCCGGGGCGCGGAAGAAACTCACCCCGCGGCAAAGACCGCGCCCGCCGGCGGCGACATCGATTTCCGTGTCATGCCGCCAGATCTGCTGGCCGGTCACCGGATCGAGCGCGAACACCGCGTCGTGGGGCGTGCAGCCGTACAGCGTACCGTCCACCATCAGGGGCGTGACTTCGTAAAGATGCCCCGAGTGCCGGTCTTTGCTCAGCAGGCCGGCATGATAGGTCCAGGCCTCTTCCAGATGGGCGACATTGGCGGGCGTGATCTGGGACAGTTCGGAATAGCGTGTGCCGTGCAGCCCGCCGCCATAATGGGTCCATTCGCCTGCCGCGGACGCTGCCGGAACGCTTTCAGCAATGGACGCGGCGGATGTCGTGCGGTGCAGCGACAAGAACCCGATCGACCCAGCCAAACCGAGAATGAGCAGCAACAGCACGGCAAACCTGGCGCGGTCCGACAACGGGTGACTTGCAAACACGAGCAGCCACAACGCAAGGATTGCCAGATAGACCAGCCGCGGCATCAAAGCCCAACCGTCGATGCCCACTTCCCAAACCGCCCAGATAAGCGTTCCCAGAAAGACAAGCCAGTAAAGCGTGACGCCGAAGTGTTGCCGGCGCAGCACCAGCCATGCCGAAAACAGGATCAGAACACCGGCAACGGCGTAATAAAGCGAACCGCCCAGCGCCGCCAGATAAAGCCCCGGCAGCGCCATCCCCAAACCGGTAATCAGCAGCAGAAGAGTGGATAAAATCCGCATGTTGCCCGCGCTTGTGCCTGATCCGGCACTCTTGAGGGGAAGTCTAGCGTCGCCGCAGACAACCTTTTGGTCTATTTGCCGATGCAGAATGAGGCAAAGATCCGGCCCAGCAATTCCTCCGAGCCCTCGGCGCCGATGATCTGCTCGAGCGCGAGCTGCGCGCGGCGCAATTCCTCGGCGACGAGCTCGGGCGCGCCGCGCTGCGCGAGCTGCTGCGTGGCGGCTTGCAGATGCGTTGCCGCGTGTTCCAGAGCATCGAGATGGCGCGCCCGCGCCGAGATCGCGCTGCCTTCATCGCGTTGTTCCAGGCCGGCGCAGGCTTTCAGATGCGAGCGTAATTGCCCGAGGCCCTCGCCCGTACGTGCGCTGATGTGCACGACCTCGCTCGCGCTCGCCGCCAGGCGCACGCCCGAGCCGATCAGATCGATCTTGTTGAACACCAGTGTGACGGGCACGGCCTCGGGCAGCCGCGCGCGTTCGGCAAGGTAGGCCTGCGCCGTTGGATCGGCCTCGCTGTCGATCACGAACAGGATCCGGTCAGCCTTTGCCATCGCGGCCTGGGCGCGGCGTATACCCTCGGCCTCGATCGCATCGGCGGGCACTTCGCGCAGCCCTGCCGTGTCGAGGATATGTATCGGCATGCCCTCGATATTTATGCGCTCACGCAGCACGTCACGCGTGGTACCGGGGATTGACGTCACGATGGCCGCGTCCGTGCCCGCGAGTCGATTGAGCAGGGATGACTTGCCGCTGTTGGGGCGACCCGCGATCACGAGGGTGATGCCCTCGGTGATCAGCCGCCCCTGTACACCTGCCTTGCGCAAGCTCGCGAGCTCATGGGCCGCGCTCGTGAGGCGTGCAGCAAGCGCCTCCTCGGCGAGCTCATCGAGCTGCTCGTCCGCAAAATCGATGGCTGCCTCCACATGGGTGCGCAACTCGCGCAGCTGCTCGCCCAGCGCGCGCACGCGAGCCGAGAACTCACCTTCGAGTGAGCGCAGCGCGGCCCGCGCGGCCGCCTCGGAAGCGGCGTTGATCAGATCGGCGACCGCCTCGGCCTGTGCCAGGTCGAGCTTGCCATTCAGATACGCGCGCTGCGTGAATTCTCCGGGCTGCGCACGCCGCGCGCCGAGCTCGAGCGCTCGTGCGATCAGTGCCTCGACCACGACCGGACCGCCGTGACCCTGCAATTCAAGGACGTGCTCTCCGGTATAGGAATTCGGAGCCGGGAAATACAGCGCCAGTCCCGTATCGATCGCGTGCGCATCGGCGGCGCGAAAGCTCGCGCGCGTCGCGCGCCGCGGCGCAGGCAGCGCGCCGAGCAATTGCGCAGCGATCACAGGCACGGCCGGCCCCGACACACGCACGACGGCGATGCCGGCGTAGCCGGCCGCAGTCGCAGCCGCGACGATCGTGTCGCGCACAGCGGCCCGGGCCGGGACGGCGCTCAGCGCTTCGAGCGCGCCAGATCCCCGATGCGACGATTGATGTTCCACTGCTGCAGGATCGACAGCACCGTATTGGTGACCCAGTAGAGCACCAGGCCGGCCGGGAAGAATGCGAAGGTGACCGACATCGCCAGGGGCATGAACATGAACAGCTTCTGCTGCATGGGATCAACGCTGACCTGGGGGTTGAGCTTGTACTGCACGAACATCGCCCCCGCCATGAGCGCCGGCAGGATGAAGAGTGGATCGCGCGCTGACAAATCATTGATCCAGAATATGAATGGCGCCTGCCGAATCTCAACACTGTCGCGCAATACCCAGTAGAAGGACAGAAATACGGGGATCTGGATCAGCGTGGGCAGGCAGCCGGCGAGCGGATTGATCTTCTCGCGCTGATACAGCTCCATCATCGCGCGGTTGAGCTTGTCGCGATCGTCCTTGTAGGTCTCGCGCAAGGCAGTGAGCCTGGGCGCAAGCGCCTTCATCTTGGCCATCGAGCGGCCACTCGCCTCCGACAGCGGATAGAACAATAGCTTGAGCAACAACGTCACGATGATGATCGTGAAGCCCCAGTTGCCGACCAGCGCATGCACGTGATCGAGCAGCCAGAACAGGGGCTGCGCCAGCACGCTGAACCACTTGCCATAGTCGGTGACCAGACTGAGCTTGGGGCCCACCTGATCGAGCCGCGACTGCAATTTGGGGCCGACCCAGACGGTTGAGGCCACCGCCGCACTCGCACCCACGGGCACGGTCTGGCTCGGACCGGTTGCACTGAGCAGAAATTCATTGCCCTGATGCTTGAGCGAGAAGCCATACAGCGCGCCGGCCGGCGGCACGATCGCTACGACAAAATGCTGCTGTAAGGCGGCGATCCAGCCGTCGGATACGAACTGATCGAGCGTGGCGCCCTTGGTGATGTCGAGCTTTTCATACTTTCTGCCATCAAAGATCGCCGGCCCCTTGAATGCATAGCTGTCGACACGGAAATAGGAACGCTCCACCGGCACGTTGTAGCGCAGGATTTGCGCATACGGGGCGAAGGTCCAGGGCGTGCTCGAGGCGTTGTGAATCTCGTACTCGACGCCGATTCGGTAATCGGCCCGATTGAAGATCAGCGTCTTGGTGACCGTCACGCCGTGCCCATCGCTCCAGCTCAGCGGCAAGCGCAATGTCTGCTCGCCCGACGCGAGCCGCAGCTGTGTGGCCGCGGCGCTGTAGATTGCCCGATGCGTCGGGGCTTGTTCCGCGTCGGTACCCGCGAGGCCGCCCTGAACCACGAACAGCGAATCTGCGCCGTCGCGATTGAGCAGTCGCACAGGCACATCGGGTTTGTCCTTGACCTGCGGATAGGCGCGCAGGTCCGCACGCTCGAGCTCCCCGCCTTCCAGACCGACCTGCACGTCGAGCACATCCGTCACCACGTGCACGCTGCCGGCCGCCGGCGCTGCCATTGAGGCCAACTCGTGCACTTCCCCCGTGGCGAGCGGCGCTGGGATTGGCGCACTGCCTGCCGCAGCCCCTGCAGGCGCGGTGGCGGCGCCGCCGCTGCCAGCCGGTGCGCTGGCTGTGGGCGCGCTGGCATCGAGGCGCGCGCTTGGGCTTGCGCTCGGGCTCAGGCTCAATGGCGGCGCGACCGGCGCATAGTCGTGCTGCCACGTCTGGTAATTGAGGAAGAGGGCCGCGCCGGCGACCACCCAGAGTAATACGCGAAGATTAGCGCTCATGAAGCTCAGTGGCCTGCTCGTGCGAAGCCAGCGGACGTGTGCGGGCAGGCACCGGATCGTAGCCACCGGCACATCCGGGGTGGCAGCGGGCCAGGCGGCGAAGCGCCAGTAGCCCGCCGCGCGCCAGGCCGTGCTGCTCGAGGGCCGCGAGCGCGTATGCGGAGCAGGATGGATAGAAACGGCAGCGCGGCCCGAGCCAGGGGCTGATCAGCAACTGGTAGGCACGGATCAGACCTCTCATGAGCGCGCCGATTGGACTGCTATCTTTTGCCATAGTTGCTCGAGACTCGCGCGCAATTGCGCCCGATCAGCTCCGCGCGCGGCGCTGCGCGCGCCAATGACAATGTCGAGCGCTGGCAGCATGAATCGCTGCAGCCGAAAACTCTCGCGGATCAATCGCCGCACGCGATTGCGCTCGACCGCGCTGCGCATCGTGCGCACCGCCACGGACATGCCCAGTCGCGCGCTGCTCGATGCGTTAGGTTGCGCGCTGAGCGTGAAGAATTCATTGCCGAGCCGCCGGCCGCTCGCATAAACGAGCTTGAATTCACCTGGTTTGCGCAAACGGCAGCTCGGCGGAAAGCACAGCTCTCGCGCCGCCGGAGCGCGCGCGCGCGCGGCCATCACCACCGCACTTACGGGCTCAGCCGCTTGCGCCCCTTGGCGCGCCGTCGACTCAGTACTCTGCGCCCGGTCTTGGTGGCCATGCGGGCCCGAAATCCGTGCGTGCGTGCGCGGCGCACTTTGCTCGGCTGGTAGGTGCGTTTCATGATTTCAAGGCCCTGAAAACAGAACGAAAAATGGGCCGGCAGGGTACGCAGCGCGGCATCGCGTGTCAATACAAGCGCTTCCTCGAGATCACCGGGACGGTATAGACTTTCGCCCCTTTTCCCGGGAAAGCTCAACTTTGGAAGCGTCGCTTTGGTCGCGCTGCGTAAGCGCGCTTGAAAATGAGCTGCCCGAACAGCAGTTCAATGTCTGGGTGCGGCCGCTGCAGTGGGTGCAAGCCGAGGGTGCCCTGCGCCTGCTCGCCCCCAATCGCTTCGTTGTCGACTGGGTGCGCAGCAACCTGCTCGAGCGCATCGGCCAGCTGCTGCAAGAGCTTGGGGATGCCGAGCCGCTGCCGGTCACGGTCGAGGTCGGATCGCGGCCCGCCCTGCGCAGCGAGCCCATCGCGAGCGAGCGCGCCGTGAAGAGCGGGCCCAATGCGGTCGGCGTGCCGTTGAACCGCGAGTTCACGTTCGACAGCTTCGTCGAAGGCAAGAGCAACCATTTTGCCAAGGCCGCGGCTCTGCAGGTGGCCGGTAACCCCGGCCGGGCCTATAACCCATTGTTTATCTACGGCGGAGTGGGTCTGGGCAAGACCCACCTGATGCACGCGATCGGCCATCTGATCACGCACCGCGATGCGGATGCGCGCGTCGCCTACGTGCATTCCGAGCGCTTCGTCAGCGACATGGTGCGAGCCCTGCAGCACAACCGGATCAATGACTTCAAGAGCTCCTATCGCACTCTGCACGCGCTGCTGATCGACGATATTCAGTTCTTCGCCGGCAAGGAGCATTCGCAGGAGGAGTTCTTCCACACCTTCAATGCGCTGCTGGAGGGCCAGCATCAGGTCATACTGACCTGCGATCGCTATCCGCGCGAAGTCAACGGTCTGGAAGAGCGGTTGAAATCGCGCTTTGGCTGGGGTCTGACCGTTGCCATCGAGCCGCCCGAGCTCGAAACCAGCGTCGCGATCCTGATCGGCAAGGCACAAGCGGTGGGCGTGGAGCTGCCCGAAGAGGTCGCGTTCTTCATCGCCAAGCGGATTCGCTCCAATGTACGCGAGCTCGAGGGCGCTTTGCGCCGCGTGATCGCGAACTCGCGTTTCACGGGCCATCCGATCACGCTGGAATTCACCAAGGAAGCCTTACGCGATCTGCTCTCGCTGCAGGCGCGATTGATCACGGTCGAGAACATCCAGAAAACCGTGGCGGACTACTACAAGGTGCGAGTCGGGGATTTGCTCTCCAAGCGGCGCAGCCGCTCGGTCGCGCGCCCGCGCCAGGTTGCGATGGCGCTGGCCAAGGAACTCACCACCCACAGCCTGCCGGAGATCGGGGACGCTTTTGGCGGTCGAGACCACACGACGGTCATGCATGCCTGCAAGCGCATCAAGCAATTGCGTGATCTGGAGCAGCGTATTCAGGAGGATTACTCAAACCTGTTGAGAACTCTGACCGGCTGAGGTGCATTTGCTGTGGAGCATTTCGAGGATAAGGTTACTCACATTCGGCGCACAGGCATTGGGCCTGCTTATACGTTTCACCGGGGGTGACCAGACGGTGCTCGCAGGGCCGTCAGAGGCAGCGGTGCGCGTTTGTGCGCGCAGTTCACAGGCTTTATATCTATCATTAGCCTTTCTCAAGAAAGAACACTAAGAGACACAGGACTCGCAGACACCATGAAAGTCTCCGCGACGCGGGAACATCTGCTCGAGGCATTGCAGAGCGTGATTGGCGTGGTCGAGCGGCGTCAGACCATGCCGATCCTGTCCAACGTGCTGCTCAGTGCCCGCGATTCGCGCTTGCGCATGGTCGGCACGGACCTGGAGGTCGAACTGGTTGCTGCGGCTGAAGTGAGTGTGCAGCAGCCCGGGGATATCACGGTACCCGGTCGCAAGCTGCTCGATATCATTCGTACCTTGCCAGATAAGATGACGCTCAGCCTCACGCGTGAAGGCGATAAGGTTTTGCTTCGCGGCGGGCGCAGCCGCTTCAGCCTCTCGAGCCTGCCGGCCGGCGAGTTTCCGGTCATCGATGAGATCAATGCACAGCACACCCTCTCGGTGCGCGCAGCCGATTGCCGCCGTCTCATCGACAAGACGCATTTCGCGATGGCGCAGCAGGATGTGCGCTATTACCTCAATGGCACTCTGCTCGAGACGGACGGGCAGACACTGCGCGCTGTGGCCACTGATGGGCACCGGCTGTCATGGTGCGAGCTCGAGCTCGCCGGCAAAAGCCGTGAATCCCAGCAGATCATTGTGCCGCGTAAGGGCGTATTGGAACTGCAGCGTCTGCTCGATGGCGAAGGGTTGATCGAGATCTCGATCGGATCCAATCACATTAGGGTACAAATCGGCGAAGTTAGGTTCACTTCTAAGCTAATTGATGGCAAATTCCCGGAATATGGGCGGGTCATCCCTGGAGAGCCTCCACGCATTATGACAGCCGGCCGTGAGGCGCTTCGTGCTGCACTGCAGCGCACGGCGATCCTTTCGAATGAGAAGTATCGCGGAGTGCGCATGACTTTTGCCTCGAGCCTGCTGACGATCCAGGCTCACAACCCGGAGCAGGAAGAAGCTGAGGATCAACTGGAAGTCGGCTTCAGCGGTGAGCCGATCGAGATCGGCTTCAATGTAAGCTATCTGCTCGATGCCCTCGCCTCGCTCGAGTCCGACACGGTCGAAGTTGGGCTCACCGATGCCCACAGCAGTTGCCTGATCCGCGCGCCAGGGGACGCAAGCGTCAAATACGTCGTCATGCCGATGCGGCTCTGAGCCGCTCGCGCGTGAGCCTGGCCGAACTGCGGCTGGAGGATCTGCGCTGCCTGCACAGCGCAGAACTGCAGCTCGATGCCCGCCTCAACCTGATCAGTGGCGATAACGGCTCGGGCAAAACCTCGCTGCTCGAGGCCATTTATCTGCTGGGCCGCGGTCGCTCGTTCCGCACCCGGCACACCGAGCAACTGATTCGCCGCACGGCCCGACGGCTCTGGGTCCATGGTCACACCCGGTCCGAGCCGAGGCACGACATTGCGCTCGAGCTGGACCGGGAATTCGGAGCGCAGATCCGACTGGATCACCGGGTGGTGAGTTCCCGCGTGGAGTTGTCGGAAGCCTTCCCGGTATTGGTCATAGATCCCGGTATTCATCGACTGATTGAAGAGGGACCCGCCCAGCGTCGCCGCTGGCTGGACTGGGCCGTGTTCCACGTGGAACCAGGGTTCCTGAGACAGTGGCAGGATTACGCGCGAGCGCTCAGGCAGCGCAATGCGGCGCTCCAGAGCGGCGCGGACGCGACGCCCTGGGAGGGCGCACTGGTAGCGTTCGGGGAGGCGCTTACGGCCGCGCGCACGCGCTTCATCGCTGCTCTGCAGCCGCACTGGGCCGCGACCACGCAGCAACTGGATGCTGTGCAGGCGAGTCTGGGCTTTGTCCAGGGCTGGAGCCGCGAGCGCAGCCTCGCTGAGGCGCTGCGGATGCAGGCGCAGCGAGACCGGGAGCGCGGCGCGACGCTGGTCGGCCCGCATCGCTTCGACGTGCAATTGCGCTTGGACGGCAGAGCCGCGCGCGAGGTGATTTCACGCGGACAACAGAAGATCCTTGGCGTAGCCATGGCTCTGAGCATGGCGCGCTACCTGAGCAGCGCCGCGGGACAGCCTCCGACATTGTTGCTCGATGATCCTGCGGCGGAGCTCGATACCGCGCACACGCAAGCGCTGTTGCAGACCGTGCTGGGCCTAGGCACGCAGCTGGTCGTGACGACATTGCGGGCGGATGACACCGTGCTCGGCGTGCCCGATGCCGTGTTTCACGTGGAACGCGGCAGCGTCAAACGGCTATAATGTCAACATGCTAATCAGAGTCGCGGCATGAGCACTGCAGACGTCTACGATTCCAGTAAAATCAAGGTCTTACGTGGTCTTGATGCAGTGCGGAAAAGGCCCGGTATGTTCATTGGCGACACCGATGATGGTACCGGCCTGCATCACATGGTTTTTGAGGTTGTCGACAACTCGGTCGATGAGTCGCTTGCGGGCTACTGCGACCGGGTCGTGGTCACCGTACACGCCGATGAGTCGGTGACCGTCTCGGATAATGGCCGCGGCATCCCGGTCGACATCCATACCGAAGAGGGCCGTTCGGCCGCCGAAGTCATCATGACAGTGTTGCACTCGGGCGGTAAGTTCGACGACACCTCGTACAAGGTCTCCGGGGGCCTGCACGGCGTGGGCGTCTCGGTGGTCAACGCGTTGTCCGATTACCTGCAGCTTACGGTCTGCCGCGACGGTTACATCCACCGCCAGGAATACCATCTGGGCGAGCCCACGGCGTCGCTCGCCGTCGCGGGCACGACGAGCGAGCGCGGCACGATGATCCGCTTCAAGCCCTCCTCACAGATCTTCACGCACATCCAGTTCAATTACGACACGCTGGCCAAACGGCTGCGCGAGCTGTCCTTTCTCAATTCCGGGGTACGCATCGAGCTGATCGATGAGCGCGAGAACAAGTCCGATGTGTTCCAGCACGACGGTGGCCTCAAGGCCTTCGTCGCGCATCTGAATCGCTCGCGCACACCCATTCACGATTCGGTGTTCTGGTTTCGTACCCAGGAGGGCAGCGCAACGGTGGAGGTCGCGCTGCAGTGGAACGACTCCTATCAGGAGAGCATGTATTGCTACACCAACAATATTCCGCAGAAGGACGGCGGTACGCACCTGTCGGGCTTTCGCGCCGCGCTCACGCGCACGCTCAATGACTATATCGAGAGGGAAGCCAGCGCGAAGAAGGAGCGCGTAGCCACCACCGGGGATGATGCCCGTGAGGGGCTGACCGCCATACTCTCGGTCAAGCTGCCCGATCCGAAGTTCTCATCGCAAACCAAGGACAAACTGGTCTCCTCCGAAGTCAAGGGCATCGTAGAGACAGCCGTGGCGCAGAAGCTCAGCGAGTTCCTGCTCGAGCATCCGCACGAAGCGCGCGCCATCGTCGCCAAGATCATTGAGGCGGCGCGCGCCCGCGAAGCGGCGCGCAAGGCACGCGAGATGACCCGGCGCAAGAGCGCGCTGGATATCGCGGGACTGCCGGGCAAGCTCGCCGACTGCCAGGAAAAGGATCCCGCGCTATCGGAGATCTTTATTGTCGAGGGGGATTCGGCCGGCGGCTCGGCCAAGCAGGGTCGCGATCGGCGAACGCAGGCAATCCTGCCGCTCAAGGGCAAGATCCTCAATGTCGAGAAAGCCCGTTTCGACAAGATGCTGTCATCGGCCGAAGTCGGCACGCTGATCACCGCGCTTGGCTGCGGCATCGGACGCGAGGACTTCGATATCGATAAATTGCGCTACCACCGCGTCATCATCATGACCGACGCGGATGTGGACGGATCGCACATCCGTACGCTGCTGCTGACCTTCTTTTACCGTCAGATTCCGCTGCTGATCGAACGCGGGCACATCTACATCGCGCAGCCGCCGCTCTACAAGGTCAAGCGCGGCAAGCAGGAGCTCTACGTCAAGGATGACGATGAGCTCAATGCCATGCTGCTCAACAGCGCGCTCGAGGATGCGGCGCTGTATGTCAGCGGCGAGGCGCAAGCTCTGCGCGGCTCAGCCCTGGAGATGCTCGCGCGGCATTACATGGAGGTGCAGTCCATCATCCGCCGCTGGTCGCGCCGCTACGACGAGCGGCTGCTCGAGCAGTTGCTGTACGTGCCGGAGGTCAGGGCCACCGATATTGATCGCGCCGAATTCATGCGCGGCTGGATCCGTGAGCTCGAGACGCAGCTCAATGCGCGCGGCGATGGACGGCGCAGTTTCCAGATCGAGCTGCGCTCGAGCACCGATGGTCACGCGCCGCGCATCATCGTGCGCAAGACCGAGCATGGACTGGTGAGCGAGAAGCTCTTGCATCGGGAGTTCTTCGAATCGGCGGAATATCAACGCATCGCCGATCTCGCGCGCACGCTCGCCGGCTTGATCGGCGCGGGCGCCTACGTCACTCGTGGTCGCGAGCGCGAAGAGGTCAGTGCGTTCAAGCAGGCGATGAACTGGCTGTTTGAGCAGGCACGCAAGGGTCAGTCGATACAGCGCTACAAAGGCCTCGGCGAGATGAATCCCGAGCAGCTCTGGGAAACCACGATCAATCCGCAGACCCGACGGCTCATGCAGGTGCGCATCGAGGACGCGGTGGCGGCCGACGAGATCTTCACGACCCTGATGGGAGACCAGGTCGAACCGCGGCGCGAGTTCATCGAGAAGAATGCGCTCGCGGTCGCCAATCTGGATGTCTGAGCGCAGCTGGCCTGCGACTCAAATCCCGCGCGCTAGCGCAGCCAACGACCCCTGAGGCTTGCGCTGCGGCGCGCGCTGGGGCGCTCAGCGGTTTTAATTGCAACTTTGCCCCTGCTGGCGTGTTCTGGGCTCAAACGATGACATTCCCGTGCAAGAACCCGCTGCGGATCTGATCCGATCAAACGAGTTTGCGAGCCTCATGCGCGCCTATCAAGACATGGTCTACTCCACCGCCGCGCGCCTGCTGGGCAATGACGCGCAGGCGCAAGACATTGCTCAGGACGTATTTCTGAAGGCCTACGAAAACTTCGAGCAGTTGCGCACCAGCGCCACGATCGGTGGCTGGCTCAAGACCGTGGCGACCAATCTGAGCCTGAATCATCTCACGCGCTATCGGCGGCGTTGGCGCCTGTTCAGCGACTTGCCTCGATCGGGGCAATCCCCGGATGCGCCCGAGACACTGTTTTGCGTGCCCGACACGCTCTGCGAGGGCATCGCCGCCGATGAGCGCTCGCGCCGCCTCGAGTTCGCACTGCGGCGCCTGCCCGATCATCAGCGCGTGCCGCTCGTGCTGTACCACTTCGAGGAGCTCTCCTATCAGGATATCGCGCAGCGTCTGCAGGTCTCGCTTGCCAAAGTGAAGACGGACATCCAGCGCGCGCGTCTGGGCCTCGCACAGTTGCTGCAGCGCCCGGTGCTGTCATGAGCTTGAGCGCTGAAGAACAGGCACGGCTCGAGCGGCTCATCGACGATGCCTGCCGCGCCCAGCCGCCGCTGGCGGCGCCCCCAACCCTGGCCGCGCGCGTGCTCGAGCAGCTCGGGCAGCGAGCGCAGCAACCGGCGTGGCGCCGACCCTACTCGGGCTGGCCAATGAGGCAGCGTGCGGCCTTTTTGCTGGGCAGCGCCGCGCTGGTCGCCGCCACGCTGAGCGCAATCGGACGGCCCGACGCGCGCTGGTTCGCAGCCTGGGTCGGCTCGCTCTGGCTGCGCCCGCTGGCGCGGCTCGAGAGCGCCGGCGCGCTGCTGTCGTTCCTGGCTGCGTTCACGCGCGATCTGGGCGCGACGCTGCTGCGCGACATTCCCCCATTCTGGCTCTATGGCGCCTGCGCCGCCGTGCTCGCGCTGTATGCGCTGCTGGCTGGCATCAGCGCCATGGCCTATCGGTCTGTCTACGGCATGCGCTCAGGCGCCTGAAGGACTACTCATTATGACTCTGCATCGCTTCGTTCGCCCTGGCGCCTGGCTCGCAGGCTTCGCGTGCCTCATCGTGCTTGCCCCATCGGCGCACTGCGAGGAGCCCGGGGCGATGAGCGCGCCCGATGGGATCCATGAGCCCGAGTCAATGCATCGGCATGGCCGAGGCCATCGCGATCAAAATTCCGTCGTCGCCATTGGTCACGATGCGATTCTTGCTGCGGATAAGCGCGCCGATGCGGTCGTGGCCATTCTAGGCTCGGCGAGCAGTGCCGGAGAGGTCGCCGACGCGGTGGTATCGGTACTCGGAAATACCCGCGTCACCGGGCCGGTGGGCGACAGCGCTGTTGCCGTGCTGGGTAACGTGTACGTCGACAGCGCGGTGAACGGCAATGTGGTCGCGGTACTCGGCGATGTGGAGCTCGGAGCGCAGGCGCAGGTCAACGGTGATGTCGTGGCCGTCGGTGGCGTCGTGAGCCGCGATGATGCCGCGATCGTGCGCGGCAGCCAGCAAAGCCTCGGCGTTGCTACGCACGTGCATGGCATCGACTGGCTGCATGCCTGGGTACGGCACTGCCTGCTCTATGGCCGCATGCTCGCGTTCGCGCCCGGGTTAGGCTGGGCCTGGAGTCTGGCGCTCATCTGCCTGGCGCTCTATGTACTGATCGCCGCACTGTGTCCGCATGCAGTCGAGCGCTGCCGGCACACGCTCGAGACTTATCCGCTGCAGAGCCTGCTCGCAGCGCTGCTGAGCATATTGGCTACGCCGGTGCTGTTCGTGCTGCTCTGTATCACCGTGATCGGCATTCTGGCGCTACCGTTCGTCGGCCTCGCACTGCTGCTGGCCGATCTTTTCGGCAAATTGGTGGTACTGGCGTGGCTCGGCCATCGCGTCGTCAAGTTGTTCTCTCCGGCAACGCTGCTGCCCCCGTATCTGGCCGTGCTCATCGGTGGCGCGCTGGCACTGTTGCTCTACACGGTGCCGGCGTTGGGAATGATCATCTACAAGCTGCTCGGGTTACTGGGCCTCGGAGTCGTCGTCTACACGCTGCTGCTGCACGTGCGCGCGCAGCGCGCGGCGGGCCGGCCAGCCCCGGCGGCGGCGATGGCCGGGGTCGCGCCGGAACCGGTAGCGCCGAGCCTCTCGCCAGCCGCGCCGGCAGCAACTGCGCAGCCCGCAGCGCCGGGCCCGAGCCCCTACGGCGAGTCCGCATCCGCAGCCCCGAGCACTGCGGGAGGGCTGGCCAGCGCCGCGCTCGCCTATCCTCGTGCCGGGTTCTGGATCCGCATGGCGGCGTTGCTGATCGACGTCATCCTGATCGGCATCCTGCTTTCCTTTACCTGGCATCCGGGGCCGTTTGGTTCGCCCTCAGGCACTCGAGGGCATCTGTTGGTGCTGGCCGGCTATGGTGCGCTCATGTGGAAACTCAAGGGCGCGACCATCGGCGGTATCGTGTTTGATCTGCAGGTGGTTCGCGTCGATGGCCGGCCGCTTGATTGGGCCACCGCGATCGTGCGCGCGCTGAGCTGCTTTCTATCGCTATTCATCTTCGGACTGGGCTTCATCTGGATCGCCGTGGATCACGAACGCCAGGCCTGGCACGACAAGATCGCGGGCACAGTGGTGGTGCGCGTGCCCAAGGGCGTGTCGTTAGTGTGAGCTAGCCTTAGCCCGCATGAAGCGCTCGATCGCCGCTCGCCTCGGCGCCGAGGGCTGCGCCCCGAGCCGCGTCACGGACAGCGCCGCCGCTGCGTTCGCAAAAATGACGGCATCGACCAGCGCGCGGCCCTCTGCGAGCGCGACTGCCAGTGCGCCGTTGAATATGTCGCCCGCGGCGGTCGTATCCACCGGCTTGACCTTGAAGCCGGGAACCAGTTGCTGGCCGCTGGCGTCGGCCAGGAATGCTCCGCGCGCGCCCAGGGTGAGGATCACGGTGTCGGCACCGCGCGCGCGCAGAATTTCGGCGGCTCTGGCAGCGGCGAGCTCATCGGTCACTTTGATACCGGTCAGCAGTTGCGCCTCGGTCTCGTTGGGCGTGAGGATCCAGACCAGCTTGAGCAGTGAGCTCGGAAGCGCGCGCGCGGGCGCGGGATTGAGAATGAAAGGCACGCCGGCTCTGGCGGCCACGACAGCCGCGGCTCGCACTGTCGCCAGCGGGGTCTCCAGCTGCGCCACCAGCACAGCGGCCGAGCGGATGGCTCTGGCGGCTTGCTTGACGTCGGCGCTCGAGAGCGCCGCATTCGCGCCGCTGGCCACGGCAATGCTGTTCTCGCCATCAGGGGCCACGCAGATGAGCGCGACGCCCGAGGCTGCGCCCTGGTCGCGCGCTATGCAGCTCACGTCGATGCCGTCACGCCGCAGGCCAGCGATGGCCTGATCGCCCAAGCTATCTTTGCCCACACGGGCAATGAACGTGACTCGCCCGCCCGCGCGCGCGGCACCGACGGCCTGATTGGCGCCTTTACCGCCCGCGGCGATATGAAATTTGCCGCCGAGAATCGTCTCGCCCGCAAGCGGAATGCGACTCACGCGGATGATCATGTCGGTATTGGAGCTACCGATGACCACGATGGCTTTCTTGCCCATGACTTAAAGCACAGCTTTGGAGGCGATCAATACCCCGAGGCCGATCAGATACAGCACGAACATGGCCGCGAGCAGCCGATTCGTGCCCGCGGGCGCGCCCTTGAACTCCTTCCAGATGAACACGCCCCAGAATGCGCCGACCATGGTCGCTCCCTGCCCGAGCCCATAGGAGAGCGCAGGACCGGCCGCAGCGCTGGCGATGATGCTGAAGCTCATGCCCATGTTCCAGATCACGCCGCCGAGTATCCCGATCAGGTGCAAACGCGTGTTGCCCTTGGTGAAGTAGTCGCGATAAGTCACCGGTGAGCCGCTGAAGGGCTTGGCCATCACGATGCTGTTCCAGAGCAGGTTCGACGCCAGCAAGCCGGCGCTGAACAGCACGATGGCGGTGTAGGGACTTAATTTGCCGTCTTCCAGCGCGCGCGTGATCGAGTCCATGTGCCCCAGCGAGTGCGCGACAAAGCTGTAGAAGCCGCCCATCAGGACACCGGCGATCACGGCCAGCAGTATGCCCTTGAGCGGCGTTTTCGCACCCGCCGTCAGCAGGCGTCGGTAGGCGAGTGCGTCGAGCACGATGGCCAGCATCACGCAGGCGACGCCGATGGCCAGCATCCGGACATTACCCTCCGGCTTGGCGATGTAGGTCGTGATGACGCCGAGCACGAGTGCGAGGCCGACCCCGACCGGGAACGCGACCGCGAGGCCTGCGATGTCGATCGCTGCGACCAACAGAATATTGGAGAGGTTGAAAATAACCCCGCCCAGGAATGCGGAGCGCAGCCAAGCCGGATCGGCTTGCCGCAGATCGGCCACAAAGCTGCGGCCATCGCTGCCGCTGCTGCCCAGCGTGAATGCGAGCAGCAGCGAGAGCAGGAAGACGCCCAACGCATAATCCCAGTAGTAGAGCTGGAATCGCCATTCCTGGCTGGCGAGCTTTTGCGTATTGGCCCACGAGCCCCAGCACAGCATCGTCGCGATACACATCGCGACGGCCACCGGATACGACTCAACCGTTAACATGTGGCGGTTCCCCCCTTAAACACCGCTCATTTCATCGGGAGCGTGATTATGAAACCGACGAGCCTCAGCGGCGAGAATTCACTATACCTGGACGACTTGCAGCCCGGGCAGCGCTTCTACAGCCGCTCCATCGGCATCAGCGCGGCGGACATCGTGGCGTTTGCCGCCCAGTTTGATCCGCAGCCGTTTCATCTGGATGCGCAGGCCGCAACGTCCTCGATATTTCAGGGGCTGGTGGCCAGTGGCTGGCATACGGCCGCCCTGACGATGCGTCTGCTCGTCGAGGGCGGTCTGCCCATTGCCGGCGGGGCGATCGGTACGGGCGGGGAGATCTCCTGGCCCCGGCCGACTCGACCCGGCGATGTCCTGTCCGTCGAGAGCGAGATCCTCGAGGTCAGGCCATCGCGCTCGAAGCCCGATCGCGGCATCGTCACGGCAAAATGCGAAACGCGCAATCAGCACGGCCAGCTCGTGCAGACGTTCATCGCGAAATTGCTGGTCCTGCGTCGTGCCTGATGCGCTCAGTGCGTTGAATTCGCCTCGATCCAGGCCTGCGCCTGCGCGTTGAGCTCGCGCGGGTGACGACCGGCGGCCTCAATCGGTGCACCGATTACGACGCGGATTGTGCCGGGTTTTTTCAGCAGCCCACGCCGCGGCCAGTAGTAACCCGCATCATGCGCGATCGGCAGGATCAGGCGAGCGGCTTCGGCCGCCAGGGCCGCGCCGCTGGAGCCATATTTGCGCGTCTCGCCCGGCGGCATGCGCGTGCCTTCCGGAAAGAATACGACCCATGCGCCTTGCGCGAGCCGCACCTTGCCCTGTTGCACGACCTCTCGCACTACCGTCGGGCCGCCGCGTCGATCCACGGCGATCGCATGCAGTTGCAGCATTCCCCAGCCCACGAATGGGATCCAGGTCAGCTCGCGCTTGAGCACCCAGACCTGTGGCGGCAGGAGCAATGTCTGCGCCACGGTCTCCCAGCTCGAGGAGTGCTTGATCAGCGCCACGTGATTGCCCGGCGGAATATGCTCGCGGCCCTCGACCCGATAATTCAGGCGGCAGGTCCAGCGCAGCACGGCCAGGATCACCCTGGACCACACGCGCGCGAGTGCGAAGCGCGCGCGGAACGGCAGCAATAACGATGCGAGCGAGAAGAAGATGCCGTAGAGGAAGGTCCAAAGCAGAAAAAAACCGGTGAACAGCAGACTGCCGAGCCACTGTCGCACTCCCACGCGTCCCGGCCCGGCGACGCCCACGAGGCTTTCGGTGACGGGCCTCACGGTCAACCGGGCAGTCGCGAGAGGTCGGCGATGCCGCTGAACAGCGCGCGCAGCTGCGCCAGCAGCGCCAGGCGATTGTCTCGCAGCGCGTAGTCCGGATCATTGACCAGCACGCGCTCGAAGAAGTGATCGATCGCAGGCTTGAGCGTCGCGAGCAGCTCGAGCGCGCCGGCGTACTGGCGCTCGGCGATGGCTGCGAGCACCCCAGCGCGCAGCGCCTCGAGCGCCCCGTAGAGAGCGCGCTCGGGCTCTTCTCGCAGGCGCTGCGGGTCAACTTTCAGATCTGCGCCAGCGGGTGATTTGCGCAGGATATTGGCGATGCGCTTGTTTGCGGCGGCGAGGCTCAGGCCCTCGGGCCGCACGATGAAGCGCGCCAGAGCCGCGAGGCGCGCGTCGAAATCCAGCAGCGAGCGCGGTCGTGCGGCCAGCACCGCATCGAACAGCTCCGTACTCACGCCGCGCTCCGGGGCGCGCTCCAGATACTGCGAACGCAATCGCTCGAGCAGAAAATCGTAAATCTCCGCCGCGCTGGCCGCGGCACGTGCGCCCGCGTCGGCCAGAGGCTGCAGCGCGGCGGCACGCTCGAGCAGCGCCACGAGGTCGAGCTCGAGCCGATGCTCGAGCACGATGCGCAAAATACCGATCGCGGCGCGGCGCAGCCCGAATGGATCGCGCGTGCCGCTGGGCTTGTGTCCGATCGCGAAAATGCCGGCCAGCGTATCGAGCTTGTCGGCCAGTGCGATCACATCGCCCAGCGTCGAGCCCGGCAGGGCATCGCCGGCGCCGCGGGGCAGATAGTGTTCGCTGATCGCCTCGGCCACCGCGCTCGGCTCGCCGTCCGCCAGTGCGTAATAGCGGCCCATAACGCCCTGCAATTCCGGAAACTCCCCGACCATGGCGCTCACCAGATCGCATTTGCACAGCTGCGCGGCGCGCCGGCTGGCCGCGACATCAGCCCCGATGCTCGCTGCAATCGCCGCCCCGAGCGCCTCGATGCGCGTCGTGCGCTGCGCCTGCGAGCCGAGCTGTGCCTGGAAGGTCACGGCAGCGAGGCCGATCAGGCGCGCCGCGAGCGGCTGCTTGCGATCCTGTTGCCAGAAGAACTGCGCATCGGCCAGGCGCGGGCGCACCACGCGCTCATTGCCGGCGCGGATCAGCTCCGGCATCGGGCTCTCAATGTTGCTTATTGTTATGAATCGGGGCAGCAGATTGCCGGCGTCGTCCTCGAGCGCAAAGTAGCGTTGATGGTGCTGCAGCACTGCGATCAGCACTTCACGGGGCAGGCTCAGGAAGCGCGCCTCGAATTGCCCGGCGATCGCCACGGGCCACTCGACCAGCGCCGTGACCTCCTCGAGCAGCGCCTCGCTGATGAGGGCGCGACCCTCGAGCTGCGCGGCGATCGCCTCGACCTGCGCGCGAATCGTATCGCGCCGCATTTGAAAGCCGGCGAGCACTTTGCCGCGCCGTTGCAGCAGGCGCTGGTAGGTGCCGGGTGAGGCAATGCGCAGCGGCCCGGGCGCCATGAAGCGGTGCCCGAAACTGCTGCCTCCGGCCCGAAGTCCGAGGATCGATGCGCTCACGATCTGCGAGCCGTAGAGCATGAGCAGCCAATGCACCGGGCGCACGAACTGCGCCTCCGAGTCGCCCCAGCGCATACGCCGCGCAATCGGCAACGCATCGAGCGACTGCTGGATCAGCGCGGGCAGCAGACTCAGCGCTGCGGCCCCCTGTTTCAGACCCTCAAAGCGCAGATACTCGTTGCCCTTGTCGTCGCGCTCGGTGCCGAGCTGATCCAATGCCACGCCCACGCTCTGGGCGAAGGCAAGGCCGGCGCGGGTCGGCGCGCCCGCGGCATCAAAGCTCGCGCGCAGCGATGGCCCACGGCGCTCGATGCGCTGATCGGGCTGATGCGAGGCGAGGCGGCGAATCAGCACGGCGAGGCGGCGCGCAGTCGCGAACGACTCGACCTCGCCGAAGTGCAGTGCCGCCTGATGCGCGCGCGCGCGCAATTCCTCGGCAAATGCAAGCTCGAGCGTGCGCAGCGCCTTGGGCGGCAATTCCTCGGTGCCGAGCTCGATCAGGAAGTCGCGCCGCTCAGCGCGGCGTGGCGCCGGTGGCGGCTGGCTCATCGGGGCGCCTCAATGGGGCCGGGCGATGCATCCGGCGGCCTGAGCAACGGGAAGCCAAGCTGTTCGCGGCTCGCGTAGTAGGCCTGCGCGACCGCACGCGCGAGGGTACGCACGCGCAGGATGTAGCGCGCTCGCTCGGTGACCGATATCGCACCGCGCGCCTCGAGCAGGTTGAAGCTGTGTGAAGCCCCGAGCACCTGCTCATATGCGGGTAATGGCAGCGCGACGGCCAGCAGCGCGTTGCAGGCGCTCTCATGCTCGTCAAAGTGCCGGGCCAACACTGCGGTGTCGGCGTACTCAAAGTCGTACTTCGACTGCTCGACCTCGTTCTGATGGAACACATCGCCATAGGTGAGGGGTCCGCGCGGGCCGTCGGTCCACACCACATCGAAGACGCTCTCGACGCCCTGCAGATACATGGCCAGGCGCTCCAGGCCATAGGTGATCTCGCCGCTCACGGGCCGGCACTCCAGGCCCCCGACCTGCTGAAAGTAGGTGAACTGCGTGATCTCCATCCCATTGAGCCAGATTTCCCAGCCCAGACCCCATGCGCCCAGCGTCGGCGACTCCCAGTTGTCCTCCACCAGGCGCACGTCGTTGAGCCGTGTATCGAAGCCGAGGGCTCGAAGGCTATCCAGATACAGCTCGATCAGGTCGGGCGGGGAGGGCTTGATGATCACCTGGAACTGGTAGTAGTGCTGCAGCCGGAAGGGGTTCTCGCCGTAGCGGCCGTCAGCAGGCCGGCGTGAAGGCTGCACGTAGGCGGCGCTCCAGGGCTCGGGGCCGATGGCGCGCAGAAAGGTCGCCGTATGAAAGGTACCCGCCCCGACCTCCTTGTCATAAGGCTGCACAATCACGCAACCGCAGCTCGACCAGTACTGCTGCAGCGTGAAAATCAGTTGCTGGAACGTCCGCGGTTTGGGGCCGATCTTCTGGGTTTTCATCGAGTTCCGGGCGACTGGGCGCGACGCGCGAGTATAAGCGACACGGGCCGTGCTCCCCTGGCACGCGCTGTTGCCCCTTGGCGGGGCGTTTGCGACCCGCAATTGCGCGCCAGGCGGGCGGCAGGCACCGCTTTGCACTATAATGGCGCACAAGCGGCTTTTGATCACCCGTCCGGATTCATAATTGACTGAATTTTCAGAACATTCAAGCCGTCAATGGCTTGGCACGCAGGCTGCATCCAGACGGGATCCAACCCATAAAAGAACTGTTCTCAGCGGAGGTGATTCAAATGAGTGCCAGTGACGTACTGCAGTTGATCAAAGACAAAGAGGTGAAATGGGCGGATCTGCGCTTCACCGACACCCGCGGCAAGGAGCAGCACGTCAGCATCCCGGCGCGCTACGTCACAACGGAATTCTTCACCGAAGGCAAGATGTTCGATGGCTCTTCGATCGCCGGATGGAAGGGGATCAACGAGTCCGACATGATCTTGATGCCGGACGCCTCGACCGCGGTTATCGACCCGTTTTTCGAGGACGCGACGGTCAATATTCGCTGCGATGTCATCGAGCCCACCACCATGCAGGGCTATGAGCGCGATCCGCGCTCTCTCGGCAAGCGCGCCGAAGCCTATCTGAAGTCCACCGGCATCGCCGACAGCGCCTTGTTCGGACCTGAGAACGAATTCTTCATATTCGACAGCGTGCGCTGGGACTCAAACCTCTACAGCGCCAGCTACGAGGTCGACTCGGTGCAGGGCAGCTGGAACTCCGACACGCGCTACGAGGAGGGCAACAAAGGTCACCGTCCCGGCGTCAAAGGTGGCTATTTCCCCGTGCCACCGGTCGATGGCTTCCAGGACATCCGCGCGGCGATGTGCAGGGCATGCGAGGAGATGGGCCTGGTGGTTGAGGTGCATCACCACGAGGTCGCTACCGCTGGCCAGAGCGAGATCGGCATCGGCCCCAACACGCTGGTCAGAAAAGCCGACGAAGTCCAGATTCTCAAATATGCGCTGCACAATGTGGGCGCGAGCTACGGCAAGAGCGTGACCTTCATGCCCAAACCGCTGGTCGGAGACAACGGCAGCGGCATGCACGTGCACCAGTCACTGGCGAAGGATGGCAAGAACGTTTTTGCCGGCGAGAAGTACGCGGGATTGTCGGATACCTGCCTGTATTACATCGGCGGCATCATCAAGCATGCCAGGGCCATCAACGCGCTGACCAATCCCACCACCAACAGCTACAAACGCCTCGTGCCGGGCTTTGAGGCGCCGGTGATGCTGGCCTACTCGGCGCGCAATCGCTCCGCCTCGATCCGTGTACCCTGGGTCTCGAGCCCCAAGGCTCGCCGCATCGAAGTGCGCTTTCCCGATGGCGCAA
The DNA here is from genome assembly GCA_049515055.1 of Steroidobacteraceae bacterium. Classification (GTDB taxonomy): domain Bacteria; phylum Pseudomonadota; class Gammaproteobacteria; order Steroidobacterales; family Steroidobacteraceae; genus FEN-1191. The sequence continues at coordinate 46,110 of JBEKUL010000006.1, forward strand.
CCAATCCCTATCTCGGGTTTGCCGCCATGTTGATGGCTGGCCTGGATGGCATCCAGAACAAAATCCATCCGGGCGAGCCGGCGGACAAGGATCTCTACGATCTGGAGCCCGAGGAAGCGAAGAACATTCCGACCGTTTGTCATTCGCTCGACATGGCGCTCGAATATCTCGACCGGGATCGGGAATTTCTCAAGCGCGGCGGCGTGTTCACGGATGACGTGATCGATTCCTATATCGCCTTGAAGATGCAGGAGGTCACGCGGCTGCGCATGACGACGCATCCGGTCGAGTTCGATATGTACTACAGCGTCTGAGGTGAGCGTGGCGCGTGGCGCGGTAACCGCAGCGGAAATCTGCACCAGCTACCCCGAAACACACGCCTGGGCACGTGGTCCCGGTGGCGTTATGCTTGGACGGG
>JBEKUL010000007.1:0-42712 GCA_049515055.1 Steroidobacteraceae bacterium
CCGATGGATGTTCTCGAGCATCACGATGGCATCATCGACCACGAAGCCCACCGCAATCGTGAGGGCCATGAGCGAGAGATTATCCAGGCTGAAGTGCATCGCGTACATCAGCGCGGCGGTGCCAAAGAGCGATAAGGGCACCGTGACGCCGGGGATGACCGTGGCCCAGACGCTGCGCAGAAACAGGAAAATCACCATGACCACCAGCGCGATGCTCAGGCACAGCGTGCGCTCCACATCGCGCACCGAGGCCTTGATGGTCGTAGTGCGATCAGCCACCTGCTCGACCTTGATCGATGGCGGCACCGACAGCAGCACCTTGGGTAGCAGCGCGCGGATGCGATCGTTGGTCTCGATGACATTGGCGCCTGCCTGCTTGAAGATCATGAGCAAAATGCCGGGCCTGCCGTTCTGCCAGGCCACCGACTGGTTGTTCTCGGGCGCATCCACTGCCACGCCGATGTCGCGGATGCGCACCGGGGCGCCGTTCTTGTAGGCGATGACCACGTCGTTCCAGGGCGCGGCCTTGTTGAGCTGATCGTTATCGTAGATCGCGTAGCTTTGTAGCCGCCCGTTGATCGAGCCCTTGGGCGCATCCACCGTCGCCGCGCTCATGACGGTGGCGATGTCCTCGAGCTGAATGCCCAGCGCCGCGACCTTTCCCGGATCGACCTGTACGCGTACTGAAGGTTTCTGCTGCCCGCCGAGGCCTACCTGTCCGACGCCGGGAATCTGCGAGATCTGCTGCGCGATGACGCTCTCGGCGTAGTCATCCACGGTCGTCAGCGGCAGCACATCGGAATGAATGCCCAACTGCAGTATCGGCGTTTCGGCCGGATTGACCTTTCTATAGGAGGGTGGCGCGGGCAGATTCTTCGGCAACTGGCCGCCCGCCGCATCGATGGCCGACTGGATGTCCTGCGCCGCCGCGTCGATGTTGCGGTCCAGACCGAACTGCAGCGTGATGCTCATGCTGCCGAGCGAGCTACTCGAGGTCATCTGCGTCAGGCCCGGAATCTGCGCAAACTGATACTCGAGCGGCGTGGCCACCGAGGAGGCCATCGTCTCGGGGCTCGCACCAGGCAGGCTGGCGAACACGGAAATGGTCGGGAAATCCACCTGCGGCAGCGCCGAAACCGGCAACAGCGGCCACGCCACCAGGCCGACCAGCAGAATGCCGGCCATGAGCAGCGAGGTGGCGATCGGCCGCCGGACGAACGGCTCGGAGATGCTCACGGCGAGGGTGACAGGCGCTTGGCGAGCTCCGGCTCCGGAGCTAAAGAGGCGCCCGAGGGCAGGTTCGGTGTCGCCGCACTGAGCGTACGCACATGCGCGCCGGGCTCCAGGCGGTATTGGTTACTCGTGACTACGCGCTCTCCGGCCGAGACCCCACCGGTAACGATGACGCGGCCCTCACTCTCGGTACCCGTCTGCAGCGGCCGCATTTCAACCGTGGAGTCCGGCTTCACGACGTAGGTGAATACGCCATTGGGCCCATGCTGAACCGCGGCCGACGGCACGGTGAGGACATTTCGCTGCTGCTGCACCAGCACACGCACGTTCACGAACTGCCCGGGCCAGAGGGTGTTGTGATCGTTGGGAAAAGTCGCCTTGAGCTTCATGGTCCCGGTGTTCGGATCGATCTCGTTATCGATGAGGCTCAATGTGCCGCTGTCCAGCTCCGTGTGATTGTCGCGCGAGAGGGCCGTAACGGCGACCTTGCCCGCGTTCAGCGCACCGCTGACATCCGGTAAATCGTCCTCGGGCAGAGTGAACACGATCGCTATCGGCTGCATCTGCGTGACCACGACGATGCCGCCGGTATCGGCGGCGTGCACGTTGTTGCCGGGATCGACTTTGCGAATGCCCGTACGGCCCGTGATCGGCGAGGTGATATGCGTGTAATCGAGCTGCGTGCGCGCATTATCGATCAGCGCCGCATCGATCTTGACCTGCGCCTTCAATGACACGACCATCCCACGCTGCGCGTCGAGCTGCTGCTGGCTGGTCAGATTCTGCGGCGCGAGCTTCACGTAGCGGTCCAGATCACGCTGGGCTGCATCGAGCTGGCCTTGGTCCTTGGCTTGCTGTGCGAGCGCTTGATCGAGCGCGGCCTGCGCAGGTCGCGGATCGATCTGTGCGAGCAACTGCCCCTTCTTGACCATCTGGCCTTCGGTGAAGGCCACGCTCTGCAATTCCCCGTCGAGCCGGGCGGTGATATTCGCCGTGAAAAGCGCCGTTACGTTTCCGAGGCCCTCCAGATAGACGGGCACGGTGCTGCGCTGCACCGTGCCGGTCTCCACCGGCACCGCGTTCGTCACAGGCTTGGCGCTGGCGGCTGTTGCCGGCGCATGCTGCAGCCACAGCACCGCCGCAACCAGCAAAAGGATCCCCGCCGATGTGAGGATCAGACGGCGTGCCGGCAATTCACGCCAGGCGTCAAATATTGACCTCACTGTGTCTGCTCCTGATGCCATCCTCCGCCCAGCGCCTGGTACAGATCGATGAGCGCCTGCAGATGCGCGAACTTTCCCTGCACCAATGCATCCTGTGCGGTAAACAAGGCCTGTTCCACACTGAGCATGGTCAATACATTAGTCGTGCCGCCCTGAAATTGCAGCTGCGCGAATTCGAACGCGCGCTGCGCTTTCTCGGCCGCATCCTGCAGGCGCAATTGTGCCTCCGCGCTCCTCTCTACAGCGACGAGCGCGTCCTCGACGTTGCCCAGAGCGGTCAATACAGTCTTATGATAATCCGATAGCAATTCGTCATAACGCGCCTGGCTGTACCGGTACTGCCCGCTGCGCGCGCCATTATCAAAAATGGTCTGAGCCAGCGCGCCGGACACGGCAAAGATCCGGGTGGCCGGAGCAATCAAGCTGCTCAGTGCAGTGCTGGCATAGCCGCCGCTCGCGGTCAGATTGAGGCTCGGAAAAAAGGCCGCGCGCGCAACGGCAATATTGGCATTGGCGGATCGCAAGTCGGCTTCGGCCTCGGCTACGTCAGGCCGGCGCGCGAGCAATTGCGAGGGCAGGCCCGCCGTGACCGCCGGCGTGGTAAGCGCATCGAGGCCGCCCTCGTTGATCTGGATCTGCTCAGGCGTGGCACCGATCAGGATCGCGAGTGCGTCGCTGCTCTGCTGCAATTGTTCCTGCAGCGGCGGGATCTCCGCATTGACGGTGGCCACCGTCGTCGCCTGCTGTGCGACGTCGAGCGCGGTTGCGGTGCCGACCTGCGCCTCGAACTCCAGATCCGTGAGGATGGTCTGTGCATTCTCGCGGTTCTGACGCGCGACCTGCAGCCGGTCGCGATACTCGAGCACTTCGAAATAGCTCAGCGCCACGCTGGTCATGACCGTGAGGGCCACGGTCTCGCGATCAAAGCGACTCGCCTGTGCGGTCGCCAGCGCTGCATTGTGGGCCGCACGGTTGGCGCCCCAGAAGTCGACCTGATAGCTGGCCGCAAGACCCACGCTGTAGAGATTGTAAGGGGATGAGGTCGTTCCCCCAGGGGCCGCTGCCTGCACCTGCCGGCCCGCGCCAGCGTCGCCCGCGATGGTGGGCAGCAGCGCGGCGCCCGCGATGCGCGCCTGGGCGTCGGCCTCGCGTATGCGCGCCATGGCCGCGGCGATGTCATCGTTGGCGGCCTGAGCGCGGCTGATATAGTCATCAAGCTGCGTGGAGCCGAAGCCGCGCCACCAGTCGCTCTGCGCAGCTGCGGCCTGCGCGTCGGCATCGGCTGTAATCCACGCGGCCGGCAGCGGCACGTCGGGGCGGTGATAGGCTGGGCCCACATAACAGGCGCTCAAGGCCAGTGTCGAGAGGGCACAGAAACCCGGGCGCCAACGCATGGCGCGTCGATATAGTCTTGGCATTCCTACACCTTAAACTCGTGCCTGTTAATCCGTCGTGTGCAGAACATTAAAAATAATTAATGCCCCGCTGTCTAGCCGTGCAAGCTACTGTAAATTAAGGAAAAAGACCTGTGGCCGTCGCGCTGCGCTCGAGCCTTCGCAGCAGACGATCCAGCCGTATAACCTCCGCCGGCGCCAGGCCGCGCACCAAACGCGCCTCGCAGGCCAGCGCCAGCGGCACGATCTCGCGGTACAGGCGCGCTCCGGAGCGCGTCAGTGCAAGCCGGTGCGAGCGTGCGTCCTGCCGGTTGGCCAGCCGGCGCAGTAATCGGCGCTGCAACAGTCCCCGTGCGGCGCGCATAACGGTGACCTTGTCCATGATGGTGCGCCCGCAAAGGGCCTGGGGCGTGAGCGGGCCCTCATCGGCCAGCACCGCAATCAGTCGCCATTGCGGGATCTTCAGTCCGAAGCGCTGCTCATAGGCGCGTGCAATCAGCTTGGACACTGCATTGGAGGCGACTGAGAGCCGGTAAGGCAGGTAGTCCTGCAGCCGCAGTCGCGCGCGGGGGCTCAGGGAGCGGCTCAAGCGTGCGCCGGCATCACACGAGCGAGCACTTCGCCCAGACCGATCCGCGGTGCGCCGCTGCGCTCGCAGTAACCGCGCAAAATGATCGTATCGCCATCTTCGAGAAAGCCGCGTCGCTCGCCATTGGGCAGTTGCAATGGTTCACGGCCCCCGCAGGTGCGCTCGAGCAGCGAGCCAGCCTCCTCGGGTGCGGGCCCCGACTGTGTGCCCGTACCGAGCAGATCGCCAGGTCGCAGATTGCAGCCGTTGATGGTGTGATGTGCAAGCAGCTGGGCGCTGCTCCAATAGGCGTGACGATAGCTCGTGTGCGAGAGCCGCAGCGCCGCACAGCCCGAGGCGCGCATCAATGAGGTCTGGATCCAGGCCTCGAGCTGGATATCCAGTGCGCCATCGCGACGCAGCGCCGCGCTGTCCAGGTACGCCAGCAATGGCGGATCCTGTGCGCCGCGCGTCCACGGCAGGCGGTATGGCTCGAGCGCCTCGAGCGTGACGATCCAGGGCGAAATCGTGGTAGCGAAGCTCTTACCCAGAAACGGACCCAGCGGCACCGTCTCCCACGCCTGCAGATCGCGGGCCGACCAGTCGTTGAGCAGACAAACACCGAAGAGCTGGGCTCGCGCCTCATCGATGCCGATGCGCGTGCCGGCGGCATTACCCGGACCGACGTACAGACCGAGCTCGAGCTCGTAGTCGAGCCGCTCGGATGCGCCGAGCGTGGGCCGCTCATCACCGGCGCGTAAGCGCTGTCCGCAGGGCCGCGCGAACTCCTGTCCCGAGATCGCGATCGAAGAGCAGCGACCGTGATAGCCCAGCGGCATCCAGCGATAGTTCGGCGTCAGCGGCTCGTTGGGCCGAAACAGCCGGCCCACCGCCGTGGCGTGATGAATGGAGCTGTAGAAATCGGTGTAATCACCAATCCGGGCGGGCAATGTGTACTCGGCCTCGCGCCGCGCCAGTAGCGCAGATTGCAGCCCCGCGCGCGCGCTGGAGCCAAGCCGCAACGCGCGCGAGAGCGCCAGGCGCAGCGCCGACCAGGCGCCCTGCCCTTGCGTCATCAGCGCATTGAGCGCCGGCTCGCGGGCGGCGAGGGCAGCGTGGGCTGCGATGCCCTCAAACAAACCCGCATCGTGCGCGGCGCCCAGATCGAGGATGTAGTCCCCGATCGCGACTCCGCCGCGAAAGCTCTGCATGCTGCCGGCACGGTGAAAGACAGCAAATGGCAGATTCTGAATCGGGAAGTCATGGCCCGGCGCGTTGGCCGAGTCAACCCAACTGCGCAATCCCGGGTCGTGCGTTTCGTTCAATCGCTGCCAGCTCATCGCTGCTGCGGATCAAAGCGCTTGCGCAATCCCTGCCAGCATTGCCAATAGTCGCTCTGCCGCTGGGGCGATGAGAGCGCGTGAGCTGTGGGTTGAATCGGGCGGCGCGTCTCGAACATGAATGCCATCGTGTCGGTGATCTGTTCCGGTTTTTGCGTATCGGCGTGGCTTGCACGCTCAAAAGTCTGTGCATCCGGGCCATGCGCGCACATGCAATTGTGGAGTGATGCGCCGCCGGGCAGAAAGCCTTCGGCCTTGGCGTCGTAGCTGCCTTCAATCAGTCCCATGAATTCGCTGGCCACATTGCGATGAAACCAGGGTGGCCGAAAGGTATCCTGCATCGCCAACCAGCGAGGCGGGAAGATCACGAAATCGATCTCATCGATACCGGTGCTTGCGCTGGGCGATTGCAGGACCAGGAAAATCGAAGGGTCCGGGTGATCGTAGCTGACCGAGCCCATCGTGTTGAAGCGGCGCAGATCGTACTTGCAGGGCGCGTAATTGCCGCGCCAGGCCACCACGTCAAAGGGCGAATGCTCCATGCGAGCAGCCCAGAGCTCGCCGCCGAACTTCGCCACCAGCTCGTAGCCCTCCACGCTGTCCTCGTACCAGGCAACCGGCGAGAGAAAGTCGCGCTCACAGGCCAGGCCGTTGGATCCGATTGGCCCCAGATCCGGCAGTCGCCACGGCTCGCCATAGTTCTCGCACACATAGCCGCGCGCGCTGCCATCCGGCAGCTCGATCCGGCAGCGCACGCCGCGCGGCAATACGGCGATCTCCAGCGGCTCGACGCGCAGGCGCCCGAGCTCAGTCACGAGCAGCAACGCGCCCTGCTGCGGCACAATCAGCAGCTCGCCGTCAGCGTCGTACCATGCGCGCGCGCGCATCGAGCGATTGCAGGCATAAAGGTGCATTGCGCACCCGAGCTGCGCAGCTGCACTGCCAGTGCCGCCAAAGGTCACGAGCCCGTCGATGAAGTCGCTCGGCTGCTGTGGAATCGGCAACGGATCCCAGCGCATTGGATCCGGGGGCGCGCCTGCAGGGGCAAATTCGCTGCGGATCAGGCCGCTGGGAATCTTACGGAAGGCGCCGTGAACGGCAGCGGGTCGGATGCGATACAGCCAGGAGCGGCGATTCGCATGGCGCGGAGCGGTGAAGGCTGTGCCCGAGAGCTGCTCGGCATAGAGGCCATAGGGGCAGCGCTGCGGCGAATTGTGCGCGGGCAGCGCCCCGGGCAGCGCCTCGCTCGCAAACTGATTGCCGAAGCCGCTCTGGTATTGCAGCTCAGCGCTCATGGCTGCGATCCAGTGACAACACACCACGGCGCACCTGATCGAGCTCGAGGGATTCGAACAGCGCCTTGAAATTACCCTCGCCGAAGCCCTCGTTGCCCTTGCGCTGAATAATCTCGAAGAAACAGGGACCGACCAGATTCTGCGTGAAGATCTGCAGCAGCAGTCCCTGTCCCTGCGACGGCGCGCCGTCGATCAGGATCCCCAGCTCGCGCAGCCGCGCCACGTCCTCGCCATGGCCGGGCACCCGTGCCTCGATCGCCTCGTAATAGCTGTCAGGTGTGTCCTGGAAGCGCAGGCCCCGCGCGCGCATGCGCTGCACGGTCGCGTAGATGTCATCGGTCGCGAGCGCAACGTGCTGGATGCCTTCGCCGCGATAGCTGTGCAGGAACTCCTCGATCTGGGACTTATCATCGCGGCTCTCATTGAGCGGAATGCGGATCTTGCCGTCCGGGCTCGTCATCGCCTTCGACAACAGGCCGGTGGCCTGCCCTTCGATGTCGAAGCAGCGGATCTCGCGGAAATTGAAGACGCGTTCATAAAACTGCGCCCACTTCTGCATATTGCCGCGCTCGACGTTGTGCGTGAGGTGATCGATACGCGTGAGTCCGGCCCCCGCGACCTGCTCGAGCGCGCTGCCCGCGAGCGCAACGAAGTCCACGTCGTAGATTTCCTGCGCACCATAGCGATCCACGAGGTAGAGGTAGGAGCCGCCGATGCCCTCGATCGCCGGAATGTTGAGCTCCATCGGGCCGACGATGCCGCGGACCTCGCGCGCACCGCGCTCGACTGCCAGGCGCAGCGCCAGGGCCGCATCGCGCACCCGGAAGGCCATGGCGTTGATCGAGGGGCCGTGCTGACCGCGAAACCGCGCGGCCTGGCCGCGCGGCTCCATGTTCAGAATGAAATCTACATCGCCCTGGCGATAGTGCAGTACGTGCTTGGAGCGATGGCGCGCCACGGCCGTGAAACCCATCGCCTCGAACGCACTCGCAAGCGCGCGCGGCTCGGGGCTGGTGAATTCGACAAATTCGAAGCCATCGGTCCCGAGTGGGTTATCGAACAGATCCGTCTGCGATTGGGACTGGGACACCGGGCCTCCTGCTGTGCAAGCACGTGGCGCCAAGGCAGCCGCAACTATAACATTAGTTACATTTGTAACTAACTGTTGCCAGACGGGGCGCCGTCGCCAGACGTGCGCTAGACTGCGCGGGTATTTGGGCAGACCCGAGGCGAGACAGCGATGCGTATCGGCGTACCGACGGAGATCAAGGTGCATGAGTATCGCGTCGGGCTCGTCCCGGCGGCGGTGCGCGAGCTGGTGGCAGCCGGTCACAGCGTCGCGGTGCAGTCCGGGGCAGGCCGCGGCGTCGGCTGCAGCGATGAGGATTACCGCGCAGCCGGCGCGCAGATCGCGCCCGACGCAGCAGCGATCTTCGCCGAGGCTCAGCTGCTTGTGAAGGTCAAGGAGCCGCAGCTATCCGAATGCGCCCGCTTGCATCGCGACCAGGTGCTATTCACCTATCTGCACCTTGCGGCCGATCGCGCCCAGGCTGAAGCGCTGCTCGCATCGCAGTGCATCGCCATAGCCTATGAGACCGTAACCGCACCCGACGGCTCGCTGCCGCTGCTCACACCCATGAGCGAGGTGGCCGGCCGCATGGCGGTGCAGGTGGGCGCGCATTATCTGCAGCAGGCCACGGGAGGCAGCGGCGTGCTGCTCGGCGGGGTAGCCGGCGTCGCGCCCGCCAAGGTCGTCATCATCGGTGCGGGCGTCGCCGGCAGCAACGCCGCGCAGATCGCTCACGGGCTGCGCGCGGATGTCACGGCGATCGATCGCTCGATCGCGCGGCTGCGGGTGCTGGATGCATTGTTTCACGGCACCCTGCGCACGCTTTTTTCCACTTCCGACGCGATCGAACGCGCGGTGGTCGAGGCCGATCTCGTGATCGGTGCGGTCCTGCAGCCCGGGGCCGCCGCGCCAAAACTGGTCAGCGCCGCAATGATCCGGCGCATGCGCCCCGGATCGGTCGTGGTCGATGTCGCGATCGATCAGGGCGGCTGCTTTGAGACCAGCCGACCCACCACGCACGCGGATCCGACCTACACGGTCGACGGCGTCATTCATTATTGCGTGACGAACATGCCTGGCGCAGTACCGCGCACCTCCACGATCGCGCTCAATAATGCGACGCTACCCTATACGCGCGCGCTGGCGGACAAAGGCTGGGAGCGTGCCACCGCCGAGGATCGCGGCCTGGCCGCTGGCCTCAACATCGTGCACGGCAGACTCGTGCACCCGGCGGTCGCGCAGGCGTTGGCCGCCTAGAGCGCGGCTTAGCCCCCGATTCCGCCCATGCACAGGTATTTCAGATTGACGAATTCCTCGATGCCATGGCTCGAGCCCTCGCGCCCGAGGCCGGACTGCTTGACGCCACCAAATGGCGCCACCGCCGTGCTGAGCATGCCTGTATTGATGGCGACCATGCCGCACTCGAGCGCCTCGGCAACGCGCCAGACACGACCGATGTCGCGCGCGTAGAAGTACGCGGCCAAGCCCCACTCGGTATCGTTGGCAATGCGAATGGCCTCGGCCTCGTCGTGAAAGCGGTACAAGGGCGCCACCGGGCCAAAGATCTCCTGCTGCGCGAGCAGCATGGTGGGGCGCACGTTCGTCAGCACGGTCGGCTCGTAGTAGGTGCCGCCGAGTGCGTGCGCTCGCCCGCCCACCAACGCACGCGCGCCATGCGCGATCGCTTCGCCCACGAGCTCCTCGACCTTGGCCAGTGCCGGCTTATCGATCAATGGCCCCTGCTCGACGCCAGCCTCCAGCCCATTGCCGACCTTCAGGCGCGAGACCGCAGCAGCGAGCTTTTCGGCGAAGGCATCGTAGACGCCCTCCTGCACCAGCAGCCGGTTCGCGCAAACGCAGGTCTGCCCGGTGTTGCGATATTTGGAAGCCATCGCGCCTTGCACCGCCGCATCCAGATCTGCATCGTCGAACACGATGAAGGGTGCATTGCCGCCGAGCTCCAGCGAGATGCGCTTGAGGGTCGGCGCACACTGCGCGGCCAGCAACCGACCGACCTGCGTCGAGCCGGTAAAGGTGAATTTGCGCACCAGCGGATGACCCGTGAGTTCGGCACCGATCGGGCGTGCATCGCCCGTGACGATGTTCACTACGCCGGGCGGGACGCCCGCGCGCGCGGCGAGTTCCGCGAGCGCCAACGCGGATAAGGGCGTTTGCAGCGCAGGTTTGACGATGATGGTGCAGCCCGCGGCCAGCGCCGGGGCAACCTTGCGTGTGATCATGGCTGCCGGAAAGTTCCACGGCGTGATGGCCGCGCACACACCCACTGGCTCGCGCGTGACGACGATGCGCGTATTCGGAAATGGCGAGGGAATCGTCTCGCCGTAGATACGGCGCGCTTCCTCTGCAAACCACTCGATGAATGAGGCCGCGTAGAGGATCTCACCGCGCGATTCGGCAAGCGGCTTGCCCTGCTCGCTGGTCATCAGACGGGCAAGATCCTCCTGGTGCGTGAGCATCAGTTCATACCAGCGCTTGAGTATGCGGGCACGCGCATCGGCGCTCTGCGCGCGCCAGCTGAGCCCGGCGCGGTTGGCCGCCTCGATCGCTCGGCGCGTCTCGGCAGCGCCCACATTGGGCACCGAGCCCAGCGCCTCACCGGTGGCCGGATTGTCGACCAACAAGCTCGCGCCGCTATCGGCGCCGACCCATTGGCCGTCGATGTAACACTGGCTCCTGAGCAGCCCCTGATCTTTCAGTTCCATGCAATGCTCCGCTTGGTCGCGTGTGGGGCGCCACCCCCCGGATCATAAAGTATAAATCCAGCCCGCAGGCCTGCTGGCCTTGGTTTAGCCGCGTTTAGCCCCCGCTCGCGCGCGCCAGCGTCTTTTCGTAGTAATGCTGAGTCTTTCTTTGGCGATAGCCAAGGTTCCGGTAGAAGGGGTGGGATTCGGAGCGCAGTACATTGGAGCGCACCGCGATCATCTCAAACCCCTGCTGCGCCGCCCAGGCTTCGCCCGCACCCACCAGTGCGCGTCCGATACCTGCTCGTCGGGCCGCAGCGCCGACCACGAGCCCGGTGATCTCCGCTCTCGGGCTGACCTCCAGAGCAAGGCGCGAGGCCACGGAAATCCAGCCCAGCAGCCTCAGGTCCGCGTCCGCGGCCACGAGCACCAGATCGCGCGTGCTCGCGAGCAATGCCTTGAGTCGCAGTTGCAGTTCCGACTCCGATACCGGATAGCCGAGCTCGTGCGACAGGCGCGTGATTTGCGCCGCATCGGCCTCAAGCGCTGTGCGAAGTCGATATGCCGCGATCGTGCCCACGAGTCCCAATCCTGATGCAGTCTACAGATAGGGCGAGATCAGCCAGCACAGGCTGTTGCGCACGCGGGCCAAGGGTGGCACGCGACTGACTTGCGCCCATGTGAGCCTGACCGCGCGCTGCTGCAGCTCACTTACAAAGCTCGCGAGCTGCGCGCATTGTGCCGCACAGAACACTTCCACGGCTATTTCGAAATTCAGCCGCAGGCTGCGTGTGTCGACATTGACCGAGCCGATTTGCGCGTACTGCGCGTCGATGATGAAGAGCTTCGCGTGCGAGAATGGCGGTTGCTGCATGTATACCTGCACGCCGTGCTTGATCAGAGCGGGCAGCCAGTGCATCGTAGCCCAATCCACATAACGCAGGTTGCTACGGCACGGCAGCAGCAGCGAGACCTCCAGACCCCGTAGTGCCGCTCCCTGAAGCTCCGCAATCAACTCCGGTGGCGGGATGAAATAGGGCGTCATGATCTGCACCTGCCGCTGCGCGGTGGCGATGGCGGTGAGGATCAGCAGCAAGAGCTTGTCGGGTGACTCATCAGGACCGCCGGTCACGACGCGGCAGACCGATTCGCCGGCGACATCTGTCACCTGTGGCACCTGCAAGCGCTCTGCAGTGGCGAAGTGCCAATCCGCGGCGAAGGTCTGGCCGAGCTGCGCAACGACCGGGCCCTGCAGCGCGAAATGAATATCGGACATGCGCTGGCCTGTCGAGCCGCCCACCTCCCGGCCGCCCAGATTCATTCCGCCCGTGAACGCGCTGCTGCCATCGACGACAAGCAGCTTGCGATGATTGCGGCAGTTCAGTGCCAGACTGGGTGGCAGCAGGCGCGGTGGCAGGAAGCGCGCGGCTGTCACTCCGGCCCGGCGCAGCACCGGCACGACGTGCGGCCAGTCGTACCATTCGCCGATACCATCCACCAGCACGCGCACGTGTACGCCACGAGCGTTGGCGGCGGCCAGTGCGGCGACAAATTCAAGGCCGACCGGGTCGGTCTGGAAGATATAGGTGGCGAGCCATACGCTGTGCCGCGCCTCGGCAATGGCACGCAGCATTCTCGGAAATGCGACTTCGCCGTTATGTAAGGCCTCGAGGCTGTTGCCGGCCACGCGCTCGATTCCGGCCAGCACATCGCCGGTACGGATCAGCTGTGCAAGTGCGCTTGTGCCGGGAGCGATCTGCGCCTGCGCTTCGGCAGCGCCGCGATCCTGCGGCTGCGCGTGCGTGGTCACGCGATTGATGCCGAACAGCCAGTACAATATCGAGCCGCCCAGTGGAAACAGGCAGCACAGCGCGATCCAGCTTACGGCACTGCGTGGATCGGGCTTGGTCAGCAACGCGTGCAGCGATGCGGCCAGGGCGCTGGCCACATAGCCCAGTATGAAAAGAGTGCCGGGCAGCGTACTGAAACTAATGAATCACCTGCCCCGCAGCCTTTCTGGCGGCGGGCTGTTTGCTGCGCTAACCGCGCGGTTCAGCGTTTCGACGCCGCGGGTGCCTTCGCGCCATCGTGCCCGCCGCGCAGAATCTCATCCACTTCCGCTTCAGCCGCCAGCCAGTCCTCGAGCTCATGCCCGGGTGTGAATCCGCGCCGCTGAGCGCGAAAGTAGGCGCATTCGGCGATGAGTGTACGGCGGCGTTCGGCTTCATCAAACGGAGCGCAAAACCAGAGCGGATCCAATGATGCGCGTGCGTTCATGAGCAGGTCCTCCAATTGCGCGAACTCTACGACGCTGCGAAGCGCACGACAATTGGCAATTGCAACTATTGGCATACCAATGTTGATATTTAATAGTAGCCGACCGCACCGGTGGGCAGGTTGCTGAGCACCCGCACACCGCGCGTCGCACGCGGCACGCGGTTGCGAAACCCGGGCGGCTTGACCACCAGGATGTCGCAGCGCAGGTCATCCAGGATGCGCTCGGCTGTGTTGCCGATCAGCAGGCGTTTGAGACCGGAGCGCGATACCGCACCCATTACGACTATCGCGCTGCGGCAAGTACGGGCCGCCTTGGCGATGCCGGTGACCGGATCGCTTGCCAGCAGGTAGCGACGCGAACGCGGGATGCGGCTATTGCGTAGCTCGCGTTCGAAATTCGCGCGCGCGATGCGCTCGCTCTCCCCCTCGATTTGCATCTGTATCTCGGGCGTGATTTCCACCGCCGGCAGAGTGATGCCGGATACGCGCGCATAGGTGTGTACAGCGTGCAACGTGCCTCGCAGGCCCGAGCTCACGCGTCGTGCGATCTGCAACAAGCTTCGGTCGAGCTTCAATGGTTTGGCAAACGCGTGCGACGGGTCGATTGCGGCGAGCACCGCGGGATGCCGATAGGCATGCCGATCCTTGATCAATAACACCGGCACGGGGCTCAGGCGCACGAGCTCCCAATCGGTCAGGCGCATCAGCGAAGGCAGCGTGTGACGCCCCGCGTGCGCGGCGGCGACGATCAGATCTGCACGAATCCGCACGGCGCGGCGCACGATCGCCTCATAGGCGGGGAAATCCCATTGCGCCGCCACCGTAACCCGCAGGCGGTGGGCCCGCAGACGATCGGCGATCGCCTCGAGTCGACGCAAGGCACGCTGCTGCAGCTGCCGTTCCAGTGCGGGCAGACCTCCGCTACCCAGTCCCAGGACATCGGTGTACATGGGCTCATCCAACCCATGGTAGAGCTCCAGGCGCGCGCCGCAAGCGCGCGCAATCTGCGCGGCCTTCAGTACCGTGGGCAGCGATTTGGCGTCAAGCCCCTTCAGGGCGACCAGTATGCGACGAATCGATGACATGCGGATTCTCCATGCAATATTTCAGTAGTCGCGCGTGCGCGAATGTGGCAGCCTCGCCTCAGGCGGCGACATATGCGCCGCGCGCGGGAGATCTATGGAACACCGATGGGGCCAGCGCGTGCGTGTCGACATCCCCGTGCAACTGGAAGTCCCGCCGGCGAGGATCGTTGCGGGCCGGATCCTGGATCTGAGCGTCAGCGGCGCCTGGATCAGCGGCGAGCTGGAGCAGCACTTATCGGTAGAGATTGCGGTCGTATTTGAGCCAGCCCTCGGTAGCAGCAGCCCACATCGCATCCCTGCATTCGTAACCCGCGCGCGCCTCGAAGGCATCGGAGTGGAGTGGCGCGAATTGGCACCGCCGCTCATCAATTCACTGCTGGGGCAAGGCGCATCTGCCGGCGCGACGTCCTCAATGCCGTCAGAGCTGCCCTCGACGCCCTGAGCTGGGCGCGTGACGCCTTGCGCTGGGCGCGCGACGCCTTGAGCTGGGCGCGTGACGCCTTGAGCCGGGCGCCTGCCATACATTAAGGAGAGGGCGCAACGCATGGCTGAAGCTTTGGCATATGACACTTTGGCATAAATTGAGCCCTACTCCGAGCCGCCCACGCAGGTAATCCTGCAGTCGCACCGCTAAAGCTGCCGTCTACTGCGCGTCCTACAGTGAATTAATCCTGCGCGCACTTGTCCATGCGCTAGGACCAGAGCAAGTTAGTGGCAACGCATTCGCTCCCGACGAAGGTGCGACAGCAATGAAAAGCTTAATTGCAGCAACAGGTTGTGCCCTGCTTAGCCTGGCTTCGACGACCGCGGGCGCAGCCGGGTACGACTACGGCTACGGCGAATCGCCGTGGGGCGGGGCTTACTTCGGCGCCAGTGTCGGCGAGTTGTATTATCGCGAAGATGCCATCCCGCCACTGAACTCCACGGTGGCGATGTTCCGTTTTGGGCAGCAGTTCAGCCCCTACCTGGCGATCGAGGGTCGCCTGGGCGGCACTGTGACGGGCTCGCACGATCAGGGCTTTCGCGCCGACTCGGATGTGCTGTATGCGGGCTATGCCAAAGGCATACTGCCATTTAATCGCTGGATTTCCGTCTACGCGATAGGCGGTCTCGGCGGGGCACAAATGCACCGCAATTATCCGGCCTTCAACACCAATGACATCGCGCTCTCCTACGGCGGGGGTGTGGAAGCCAACGTGGGCGGAGGCGCATCCCTGAGTGCGGAATGGGCCCATCTGACGAACGGCGAGAATATCGGTTACAACTACAATGCAAGTATGCTCACCTTTGGGGTCAGCTGGCATCCGTGGTGGGGCTTTTGAATTTTCAGTGGCGCTCAGCGCCGCACCGGCAATTGATCAGCGGGTTCCTGCGGGCACGGCTCGTGACGCCTCCGGTGGCTTAGGCTACTCTTGCGCTTCTGCTCCCAGCCCCGCAAATCGATTCCATACGCCAGCGTGAGGTAGTCGCCGCGCTGCGCGCGGTACTGCCCGACGAGTGTCTGCTCTATCGCGATGAGGACACGCGCCCCTACGAATGCGACGGCCTGACCCTGTATCGGCAACTGCCCATGATCGTGGCGCTGCCGGATTCGGAATCCCAGGTTGCGCAAATTCTCAGGCTCTGTCACGCGATGCACGTACCGGTTGTACCGCGGGGCGCCGGTACCGGACTTGCGGGCAGCGCGCTGCCGCATGCGGCCGGTGTGCTGCTGTCGATGGCAAAATTCAATCGCATCGTCGATATCGACCCGAAGGCGCGCACCGCGACGGTCCAGCCTGGCGTGCGCAACCTGGCGATATCGGAAGCGGCCAGGCCGCATCGTCTCTACTACGCGCCGGATCCCTCGAGCCAGATCGCCTGCACGATCGGCGGGAACGTCGCTGAAAACTCCGGCGGCGTACATTGTCTGAAATACGGGCTCACGGTGCACAATGTGCTGCGCGTGCGCGCGCTGACGATCGAGGGTGAGGCCGTGGAATTCGGTGGCCGTGCGCTCGACTGCCCGGGGCTGGATCTGCTCGCCGCCGTGGTCGGTTCGGAAGGAATGCTCGCGGTCACGACAGAAGTGACGGTGAAGCTCGTGCCCACGCCGCAGCTGGCTCGTTGCATCATGGCGAGCTTTGCTGAGGTGACTCACGCGTGCCACGCGGTCGCCGCGCTGCTCGCCGCCGGCATTATTCCAGCTGGCCTGGAGATGCTCGATCAGGCCGCATCGCGCCTGGTCGAGCCCTTCGCTCATGCCGGCTATGACCTGGATGCCGCGGCGGTACTTTTGTGCGAATCCGACGGCACGCCCGAGGAGGTCGAGGACGAAATCGAGCGCATGAGTGCGGTGTTACGCGAGGCGCAGGCGACGCGGCTGCAGGTTTCGCGCGACGAGTTCGAACGCCAGCGCTTCTGGGACGGCAGAAAGAATGCATTTCCCGCCGCCGGCCGCGCCTCGCCGGCCTATTACTGCATGGACGGCACCATTCCGCGCCGACACCTGGGCCAGATGCTCACCGCGATCCAGGCGCTGGAGCGCAAATATGGGCTGCACTGCCCGAATGTTTTTCATGCCGGCGACGGCAATCTGCATCCGCTGATCCTGTTTGACGACGCGGATGCGGACTCCGTGGCGCGCGCCGAGCGCTTCGGCGCCGAGATTCTCGAGCAGACCGTACAGCTGGGGGGAACCATCAGCGGTGAGCACGGCATAGGGGTCGAGAAGCTCAATCAGATGTGCTCGCAGTTCGATCGCGCGACGCTCGACGCCTTTATCGCTGTCAAGCACGCATTCGATCCGAGCGGGCTGCTCAATCCGGGCAAGGTGGTACCGACGCTGCATCGTTGCGCGGAATATGGACGTGTAAAAGTGCACTCCGGCAACGAGCGCTTCCCTGAGCTGCCGAGATTCTGATGGACCAGGCCGTCGCCGCAATCAGCGAGCGGATCCGAGCCGCTGCCACCGATCGCACCGCGCTGCGCGTGCGTGCCGGGGGTAGCAAGGACTTCTATGGCAATACACCGCACGGGGCGCTGCTCGATCCGCGCGCGGTGCGCGGCATCGTGGCTTACGATCCGAGCGAGTTGTCGATCGCGGTGCGCTGTGGCACGCCGCTCGCACAGCTCGAAGCGGTGCTCGAGGAGCGCGGCCAGATGCTCGCCTTCGAGCCGCCGCATTTTGGCGCGCACGCCACGATCGGCGGCTGCGTCGCCACCGGACTGGCTGGACCGCGCCGCGCCGCCAACGGTTATTGCTACGGCGGAGTACGTGATTTCGTACTGGGTGCGAAATTACTCGACGGCCAGGGGCAGCTTCTGAGCTTCGGCGGCATGGTGATGAAGAATGTCGCCGGTTACGACCTCGCGCGCTTGCTCACCGGCTCACTGGGCGTGCTCGGAGTGCTGGTTGAAGTCGCACTCAAGGTCGTGCCAAAGCCGCGCATGGAAGCGACGCTGCGCATCGCAATGGATGAGGCCACGGCGCTGGCCAAGCTCAATGAATGGGGGGCGCAGCCGTGGCCGATCTCCGCCTCGGCGTGGCAAGCCGGCACGCTGTGCCTGCGCCTGTCCGGATCGGCCGCCGCAGTGAACGCTGCGCGCAGCCGGCTACCTGGTGAGTCCACGGCGCAGACCGATGCGGCGGCGTTCTGGCAGGGGATCAAGGAGCATACCGCGGCCTTTTTTCTCGGCGATGCGCCGCTCTGGCGCCTGTCGCTGCCCTCCACGGCTGAGCCATTGAAGCTCGATGACGAGCAGATGATCGAATGGGGCGGTGCATTGCGCTGGCTTCGCTGCGGGCGGCCTGCCGCAGAGATTCGTAGCCGAGCGCAAGCTCTGGGTGGGCACGCGACCTTGTTTCGCGGCGGCGATCGCAGCCAGGGCGTGTTCATGCCCCTGAGCCCAGCGCTAACCGCAATTCACAGGCGCCTGCGCGCTCACTTCGATCCGGCCGCAATATTCGATGCCGGCCGCATGTTCCTGTAAGAGCCTCGATGCAGATCAAGCTGGCCGAGTTCATCAAAGGCAGCGCGGCTGGCACGGAGGCCGCCGCGATCGTGCAAAGATGCGTGCACTGCGGTTTCTGCACGGCCACCTGCCCGACCTATCAGTTGCTGGGCGATGAGCTCGACGGACCGCGCGGGCGCATCTACCTGATCAAGCAGGTACTGGAGGGCGTAGAGCCGACGATCAAGACGCAACAGCACCTGGATCGTTGTCTGACCTGCAATAGTTGCGAGACGACCTGTCCGTCCGGCGTGCAATACGGACGGCTCGTCGACATAGGCCGTCGGGTCGTCGATGAGCGGGTCGCGCGGTCGCTGAGCTCGCGTTTGTGGCGCGCGGGGATCAAGGAGCTGTGTTCCGGGCCGCTATTCGCACCGGCACTGAAACTTGCGCGCTGGCTGCGGCCACTGCTGCCGAAGCCTCTACAGCACAAGATACAGCAGGCAGGTCCCGCCGGAACTTGGCCGCGCCGCCGACACGCGCGCAAGATGCTGTTGCTCACCGGCTGCGTGCAGCCAGCGATGTCCCCGAATATCAACTCGGCCACGGCGCGAGTCTTCGACGCGCTTGGCATCGAATTGCTCGTGCCACCTCGGGCTGGCTGCTGTGGCGCAATCCGTCATCATCTAAGCGATCAGTCCGGTGCACTCGAGCATGCCAAACGTAATATCGATGCCTGGTGGCCGCATATCCAGGCCGGCGCCGAGGCGCTGGTCATGAATGCATCGGGCTGCGGCGCGATGGTGCGCGAGTACGCCCATCTGCTGCGGCATGACCCGCACTACGCGCTCAAGGCGGCGCGCGTGAGTGCGCTGACGCGCGACGTCGCCGAGCTGCTGCCTGGCCTGCTCACGCCATTGCTCGAGCAGCGGGGCACGGGCGCGCGGCTGGTCTTTCATCCGCCCTGCACACTGCAGCACGCGCAGAAGATCCGCGGCGTGGTGGAAGCGATGCTGCGCGCCTCCGGCGCCGAAGTACTGCCCTTCAGCGAGAGCCACCTGTGCTGCGGCTCGGCCGGCACCTACTCTCTGTTACAGCCGCAGCTGGCCGATCGATTGCGCGATCGCAAGCTCGCGGCGTTGCTCGCATCCAGGCCCGATACGATCCTGTCCGCTAATATCGGGTGCATCAGTCATCTGGCCAGCGTCGCTCGCGTACCAGTGCAGCACTGGATCGAGTGGGCCGACGCGCGTCTGGCCTGACGATGCATCAGCTCGATTAACCACCGCTGCAAGGGCAACCAGGTACCAATCATGTGGGAACTCAGAAGAAGCGATGAGCGCGGCCTTGCCGACCACGGCTGGCTGCAGTCACGGCATACCTTTTCATTTGCCGACTATTACGATCCCGAGCACGTGGAATTCGGCGTGCTGCGGGTGATTAACGAGGATCGGGTAGCGCCCGGCAGCGGATTTGGCATGCATGGGCACCGGGATATGGAAATCCTCAGCTACGTGCTCGAGGGCCAGCTCGAGCACAAGGATTCACTCGGCACAGGCTCCGTAATCGTTCCCGGAGACGTGCAGCGCATGAGCGCGGGTACCGGGGTTATGCACAGCGAGCGCAACCCGTCGGCGACCCAGCCCGTGCATTTCCTACAGATCTGGATCCGCCCCTCCAGCACTGGAATTGCACCCAGCTACGAACAAAAGCACTTTGACGACAGCCAAAAGCGCGGCACATTGCGACTGGTCGCTTCCCGGCACGGGGAGCAAGGCGCAGTGTCGTTGCACCAGGACGTGAAGCTATACGCGGGGCTCTTTGATGGCGCGCAGTGCGCGACTCTGAGCATTGGCACCGCACGTCAGGCCTATGTCCATGTCGCTCGTGGCTCACTGAGCCTCAATGACACGCGTCTGGATGCGGGTGATGCGCTCAAGATCTCCGGCGGCACGACGCTGGAGTTTCACGACGGAGCGGCAGCCGAGGTGCTGGTGTTTGATCTACCGGCCGAGCAGCGCAGCCACTGAGGCGCAGCAGCACGCAAGGGGCCCTTCGCGATTCGATCTACCCGAATTACGCTCGCGCGCTCGCAGATCGCGTCGGTGCAAAGCTGGGCGGTCTTCGGGTGTGCCAGTCTGTGGCGTCCTGATACTGGCGCGCGAGTGCCAACAACGCCTGCTCGTGCCAGTTCGGAGCAGATATCTGCAACCCGATCGGCAAGCCGTTGTCGCTGATTCCGCACGGCATGGAGATCGTCGGGATGCCATACATATTGAAGGGGCGGGTGTTGCGCAGGAGCAGCGCATCCAACGCGAGCGCTTCGTCAATGCCAGTTGGGTACGGCGAAGCCTTCGGCGCGGGCTCGCTCGTCGTGGGTGTGACCAGAAAATCGATGGATGAAAAGACTTCCTGCATGCTGCGGCGCAGACGCTCGAGCTCGCGTCGCGCCGCGATATACGACGGCGCATCAATCCCCGCGCCGAGCCGCAGCTTGGCCAGAGTCTCGGGAAGATAGAGCTCTGGGCTTCTGGCAATGTACTGAGCGTGATACGTGTAGGATTCGGCGCGAATCACAGTTCTGTCGAGGCTGACCTCGAGCGGAACGTCGCGGATCTGGGCTCCCAGCCTGCCCAGTGTCATCAGTGCTCGTTCGATTGCAGTGTGCACCTGCGGATCCAGGCTCGCGTAGTAGAACTCGCGCGGAACCCCGATTCGCAACGCGGGCGACCTACCGCGCATCCCCTCCAGGTAATCAGGCACGGGTCGCTCCTGGCTCGTGAGATCGTTCGGATCGTAGCCGGCGATGGCCTGTAGCACGAGCGCGGCATCGGCGACGCTGCGCGTCAGCGGACCGAGATGATCCATCGATGGGGACAGCGGAATTACGCCGCGAAGGCTGACTCTGCCGTAGGTCGGTTTCAGGCCGACGACGCCGCAGAAGGAGGCGGGCTCGCGCACCGACCCGCCGGTGTCCGAGCCGAGGGCGGCGTAGCACAGTCCAGCCGCAACGGCCGCCGCCGAGCCGCCGGAGGATCCGCCCGTGACTCGCTCAAGGTCCCACGGATTGCAGACGCGACCGAAGTAGCTCGGCACCGAAGTGCCGCCATACGCGAACTCCTGCATGTTGAGCTTGCCTAGCAGCACTGCGCCCGCCTGCTTGAGTCGGCCAACCACGGCCGCATCCTGTTGTGGAATGCGATCCTTGAACAATGCGGACGCGCACGTCGTTTTGACTCCGGCTGTATCGATCAGATCTTTAAGCGCAATGGGTATGCCGTGCAGCGGCCCGCGCCACTGGCCGCGCTGCAGCTCCGACTGCGCCACCTGGGCTTGTGCAAGCGCCGCATCCGCGTTCACGCTGATGAACGCGTTGAGCGATGGGTTGAATGTCTCGATCCGAGTCAGGCAGGTTTGGGTGAGCTCGACAGGCGAGAGCCTCCTCGCCCGCAGCAGCGCCGACGCCTGCTCGATATTGAGAAAGGCGAGCTCATCCGTTGACGCTGATGAGGCAGCTGCCGCGCGCTCGTTCCTGCCCAGCACGAGACCTGCAAGGCCGACCAGCGACGCATCAAGGAATCTGCGACGAGACGAGTCCGAATGCCCATCATTGCTCACAGGCTTCTCCGCGTCGTGCCCTGCCCGATGAGCGGAATTCTATAATAGGCTAGGCGCGCGGGGCCGCAAGCAATTGCACCCAATACAAGCCGCGCCTGTCCTGCTGTCCCGGCGCATAGGCGATACCCATCTCGGCGAATCGCGGATCCATGATGTTTTCGCAGTGATCCGGACTGTTGAGCCAACCCCTGACCGCCTCGTCGATCGACTTGGGGCCGTAGGCGATGTTTTCTCCGACCAGTTTTTCCTGATAACCCGCGGCGCGGACCTGTTGCGCCGGGGATCGGCCCATCGAATCCTCGTGCTCAAAATAGTCGTGCTGCGCCATATCTTCTGCATGACCGAAGGCGACGTTGGCCAGCATCGCAGACAGTGTGACGGGCGCTACCGCAGAGAACGGGCGCGTGCCGCAGCGGGTGCCGCTGGCACGAACCTCATTGATCAATTGCAGCGCGCGCGTCGCAAGCTCGGTCTTCGAGCGCTCCGGCACTGTATGGCGCGATGCCAGCATGAGCCAGCTGTCCGGGCCGCGCCGATAGATTCCGATGTCCTGCAGATCATGCCTCATGACGCTAGCGCAGCTGGAACGACGCAGAGCGCTGATCATGGTCAGATCCGGACCGCTGACGCGCAGACCCACGGCTGCATCAGCGCTGTAGCCGCCCTTCTGAACCGCTGCCGCTACCGCCAGTCCGCCAGCCCACTGCTCGGCAGCTTGATCGAGCAAAGCATTGTGATGCAGTGGCGTCGCCGCGGGCATCAAGCCGCCGCAGCCGCCCTCTCGAAGTACCTGCACGGCCGAGAGCGCGTCGGCCCGCGTGGTCGACGTCATGGCGAGGGCCGCAACCGCGGCCCAGGTGGCCCACAGACTGACGTGCGGCCAGCGACTCAACATAAAAGACTCCCGTGCAAGGTGCTCCTGCATAGAACGTTATCTTCTCGTGGCGGATGACCTCGCAGCCGCCGGCGTCACCGGTGCGAGAGCTGCGTCACGGAATCAGGCCGGGCAGGCAACCGGGGCCGTCCCGATGCAGAACTTGCGCGCACAGCCAGGTCGGTCGAAACTGCAGCCTCGGCATTGGCCATGGATGCGCCGCAATCTACAACTGACCCTGCGATCTCGTCTTCGGCGCAGGCCGCGATATCACCGTGGAGGCCATTCAGCCACCCCGCCTTTGCCGTGATGTGGGCCGCTACCGTCGTTTCGAACATCGGCACCTGGATGTACAGCGCCGCATCCGGCTGGCTCATGACGAGCTTAAGCGCCGATCCTCTGATCGTATCGCTGGTCCAGGTAGCCAACTCGCTGCCCATGGCCTTGCTGGCACTGCCGGCGGGTGCGCTTGCGGATATCATCGATCGTCGGCGGCTCTTGCTTGTTGCAGAGCTCGCCACGACGCTGATCGCCGCATTGTTCGCCGTCTTCGTCTGGCTCGGGGTAATTACCCCGTTCATTGTGCTGCTGTTCACCTTTCTGATCAGCGTCGGTGGGGTGTTGACGGCTCCGGCATGGCAGGCAATCGTGCCGCAACTTGTGCCAAGGCGAGAGCTCGGACCC
Organism: Steroidobacteraceae bacterium; assembly: GCA_049515055.1. Classification (GTDB taxonomy): domain Bacteria; phylum Pseudomonadota; class Gammaproteobacteria; order Steroidobacterales; family Steroidobacteraceae; genus FEN-1191. The sequence goes on from JBEKUL010000007.1 coordinate 23,296, forward strand.
GCGGTCACAGCTAACAGTGTCGGCTTCAATATCAGCCGTGCGATTGGACCGGCACTCGGGGGAGCCGCAATCGCCGGCATCGGCATCGCCGCGCCGTTCTGGAGCAATGCGATCAGCAACGTCGGCGTGGTGGGGGCGCTGTGGTGGTGGCGCTCTGCGCGAAGGAACGACAATGCGTTACCGGCAGAGCGCCTCGGCAGCGCCATGGTCGCGGGCATGCGCTACGGTTGGAACAATTCGCATCTGCGCGCGACCATGGTTCGCGCCGTTGGATTCTTCTTTTTCGCCAGCGCGTACTGGGCACTGCTTCCATTGGTTGCGCGCGTGCGCATTGCGGGCGGTCCGGAACTCTACGGCATTCTGCTCGGCGCAATCGGAGCAGGCGCCGTGGCCGGTGCGTTTCTTCTGCGCCCACTCAAATCCAGAATCGGACCGGATCGCACCGTCGCCGCGGGCTCGTTCGGCACTGCCCTTGCGCTGGCGCTCTTCGGCATCGCCCAAGCGGCCCCAGTTGCCTTGGCGGCCAGCATCATTGCCGGCATGTCGTGGATCATCGTATTGGCCAGCTTGAATGTCTCCGCGCAATTTTCCCTTCCGGAATGGGTACGAGGGCGCGGCTTGGCGTTTTATATGACGGTTGCTTTCGGCGCGCTGACGCTGGGCAGCGCGGTGTGGGGGAAGGTCGGCGAGATTCTCGGCCTGCCCATTGCGCACTATATCGCCGCCGTCGGCGCACTGGGCATTATCCCTCTGACGCGAGGTTGGAAACTGCAGAGCGGCGCGGGCCTCGATTTCACGCCATCATCGCACTGGCCGGCCCCTGTCGTAGTGCACGAGCCGGATCACGCGCGCGGTCCCGTGCTGGTTACGGTCGACTATCATATAAACCCGCATGACCGCGACGCATTTCTCACGGCGCTGAGCGAGCTGGGACGCGAGCGCCGTCGTGATGGTGCATATTCCTGGGGTATATTCGAGGATGTGGCCGAACGCGGCTCCTTCAAAGAGACCTTTCTTGTCGAATCATGGCTGGAGCACCTGCGACAGCACCAGCGCGTAACAAATGCTGACCGCCTGGTGCAGGATTGCATTTCCAGGTTCCAAATCGCGGGCGAACCGAAAGTCTCGCACTTCGTTGCGGCCGAAGCGGGCACGCATCGCATCAGAGAATAGAATTTTAACGACCTAGCCGAGGCGTTGACCATGAAAGCCGTGGTGCTCGAAGAAACCCGCCGCATCCTCGTGCGCGAGGTCGCCGATGCACAGATGCGCGAGAGTACCGACGTACTGCTGCGCATCACCTCCTCTGCCATCTGCGGGACGGATCTGCACTTCTATGAAGGCCGCATGCGCGGCATCGAGGGTGGCATCATCGGTCACGAGCCACTTGGGGTCGTCGAGGAGCTGGGCAGTGCCGTCCAGAGCCTCAGCAAGGGCGATCGGGTTGTCGTGCCCACGCACATTTGCTGCGGCTTCTGCGCCATGTGCATGGCTGGCCACTCCTCAGCCTGTCTCACCACGAATCCAGGCGCAGCGGGGGCGGCCTACGGTTATCCCAACAAGGGCGGCTACCAGGGTGCACAGGCGCAGTTCCTGCGTGTGCCGCTTGCGGATGCAAACTGCCTCAAGCTTCCGGGTGAACCCGGCGACGCCTGGGAAGATGATTTTGTGTTACTTGCAGACGCCTTCACCACGGGCTATCACGCCACTGCTGTCATCGACGTCGGCCCCGGTGATACGGTGGCGATCTTCGGCGCCGGTGCAATCGGCCTGCTCGCCGCCTACTCCTGCCGCCTGCGTGGCGCTGCCCGGATCTATGTCGTCGATGCCGTCAAGGAGCGGCTGGAGAAAGCGGGCGAGCTTGGCGCCGTCCCGATCAACTTCCTGCAGAGCGACCCGGTCGAACAGATCAAGCAGCAGCAATCGAAATGGCGCAGCGGTGCGGCTTTTCGTTTGGAAAAGCCGTTAGGCGGGGTCAGCTGCGCAATCGATGCGATCGGATTTCAGGCGCGCTCCAAGACAGATTACAATCGCGAAGACCCCTTTTGGGTCATCGACGCGATGGCCGAGCTCGTCAATCCGGCCGGCCGCATCAGCATAGTCGGCGTGTGGCCGCTCAAAGACCCCGGTGCGGTCGAGCCAGGCCTCAGGGAAGGTCGACTCGTGGTTCCCTGGTCCAGACTGTTCAACAACAATGTCAGTGTCATGATGGGGCGCGACGATGACGAGCGCTGGATTCGCAAACTGCGCGACATGATCATCACTGGTACTGCCAAACCAAGCCAGATCGTAAGCCATCGCCTCTCGCTGGACGAAGCGCCCGCGGCTTTTGCCAAGTTCGACGCGCGGCAGGAAGGCTACATCAAGGTGGTGCTGAAGCCGTTCTAGGCAATTGCGCCGCTGCGCGAGCGAAAGTCCTATGCCCCAACATATCGGCGTGGTCGGCTGCTCCGCGGAAGGCGCGGCTCTTTGTTATCGAACCATCTGCGCTGAAGGTGCGCAGCTTCTGGGTGGGCACGCGCACCCGGAAGTCTCGATGCACACTCCGTCGTTCGCTCAATATATGCAGTGCATTGAGCGCGACGACTGGCAAGGCGTAGGCGATCTGATGCTCCAGTCCGCAGCGAAGCTCGAAAAGATCGGCGCCGATTTCTTGATTTGTCCCGACAACACCATCCACCGGGCGTTCGGCTATGTTGAGCCGCGCTCAGCGCTGCCATGGCTTCACATTGCGCAGGTCGTGGCCGCCGAGGCCGCTCAGCGCGGGTTGCGCCGCCTCGGTCTGCTGGGAACGCAATGGCTCGTCAGCAGCGAGGTCTACCCGGAAAAGCTCACCGCTCGCGGACTCGAATATATGCGCCCCACTGCCCTCGAACGCCAGCAGATGAATCGCATCATTTTCGCCGAACTGGTTCGCGGCACATTCAGCTCAGAGGCTATCGGTTACTTTCAGCAGGTCATCGGACGAATGCAAGCCGATGGCTGCGACGCGGTGGTACTCGGTTGTACCGAGATTCCATTGATCATCAGCGATGCGAATTCCCCTCTGCCGACGCTCGATTCCACGCGCCTGCTTGCGCGCGCCGCATTGCGCCGGGCGGCTTAAAGCACTTCGCGCACAGGCCGCGCCGCAATCTCCAAGCACGCTAGGGTTTAAATTCCTTCGGGATTGCTTTTACCTCTACCGGTGAGAGCTCGGTCATCGCCTTGACAATGCAGCTCTGTCCCATTCCAAAAGGGGTCGCGACCTTGATGTTCCAATCGAGCGCGCCGCATACCATGTCGGTGCCGTCGAATCTCGTATCCAGGTGCGAATCGGGCTGAAGTATCTCGGGGCATTTGCCTGCCAGATCCAGACGGTAATAATGATTGAGACTGACGCGTATATAGATGGTGGCAGCGTTTGGTGCCTTCCAGCTCTGGAACTGCTCGGGACGAAAGCAATTCACAGATTTCGCTGCCGGTGTGCGCGGCGCGGGCGGCGCGTCGGCCGCTAGCGATGCCCCGCTGGCAAGCGCCACGGATAACAGCAACATACGTATACGAAACATCGCGGCCTGATTCTAGCATCCGACTGGCGGCGCAGGCGGGCTGGGCGTATTCGACGTGCTGGAGTATGCCCCTCTGAACAACGGGACGCGTGCCATCAACTTCGGCGCCCGCTATGTGGCAGTTGTTAGTTTCTATCGGCCCACTCGAGCGAAGGTTCTGTTGTCATATGGCTCGAGCTCACAGCCTGGCTCCCCGCATAGCAGAGATCAGCTACCACTGCTCTCCAAGGCAGTACTGCGAGATGCCTGGCGCACTCGAGCCGAGGTCGAGGCCAACCTGGAGAGTCGTGACAGCTTCTTAGGAGTGCGCTTGGCGCCAAAATGGACGCGGTATGGAATAAAGCAGCCATATCGCCAGATATCACGCCCCAGAATGATACAGACTTATAACAATATTGCTTTTCTATCCGGTTATTTAAATTAAAAAAGCAAGATTGAAAGGGCTTAATTCCAGACTTATAGGCTTCCTCAGCACTAACTCAGAGCTTTATTGAGCAGTCTCGGCGGAAATCTGACACTGCGTATCACTGCTCTGTCTGAAAGTGAGCAGAATGCGCTGGCAGGGTGCGAAAACAAGTGGGATAATTGCTGCTTGCACCTAAACAGATCAATTTCGCGGAGGTTGCTCATGTCACTCAAGGCAAAGACCGTGCTCTGCACCATGGGAATATCGCTGATGGCTTCGACGGCGCTGTATGCCGCCGATACAGCGATTAGCGAGGTTCAGCACTCTGTTCATGTACGTTACACGGATCTGAATCTGAACCGTTCCGCCGACGTCGCGAGGCTGTACCGACGCCTCAGCGTTGCTGCCCAGAGCGTTTGTGGTCCGCGCGATTTCGCAGGCTATAGAACGCCCGGATACGACAGCTGTGTCGCAAGCACGATCAAACAGGCCGTCGCGGCGGTCGATAGCTCTGCGCTAAGCGCGTTTTATGAAGGCGAGATCAGCATTGCGCAGGGCAACGGCGAGTTTGCCCAATCGCGCTGATCACTGCCGACGAGCGTAGGCCTTAGGGTGCGGGCGGGTTGTTCGGATGCGGTAGCGCCCCGACCTGCGAGGCGGTTACCTGGCCGCGGTAGGAATTGCCGAAATGGCTGCGGATATAGTTGACGACATCCGCGACCTGGGCATCGCTCAAATGCACGGTACGGGTCTCCTGCACCTGACTGGCCGGCAAGCCAAACGGCGGCATGCCGTTGCGCCCGCCCAGGACAGTGAGCGCCGCATATTGCCATGAGGCCAGTGCGGCATCGCCCGCCAACTTCGGATAATGGCCGGCACCTATCGCGCCCTCGCCCGCGGGCATGTGACAGCCCTGGCAGATTTGGCTGTAGATCTGCGCTCCGCCTACTTCGCCCAACCCCGCAGATGAGGTGAAGGTCGAATCATCGGCGAGCGCCACGGCCGCGACGGCGGCCCCGAGCACCAACAGCCCCATGGCGGCCCGCCGCGTAGCAATGCGATCGAACCACGAGTTCACGTCTTGTCTCCTTGCGCCACGGCGCGCTGATGCAGCCGTTCGACCGCGTCGAGCGCTGAGGTAACGGCGCCTTCCTGCCAGCCGCCCAGAAAAGAAGCATGCTCGCCTGCCAGCGCGATGCGTCCGTCGATCCCGCACAGATCATCGTAGTGTTTGGCGCGCGCGTCGGAACTCCACATTCCGTAGCAACCCATAGTGAAGGGCGAACGGTGCCACGCGACGGCGACGCCGTTGTCGAATTCCTGGCGGTACTGTGGATGGATCTGACTGCCGTAATCCAAAGTCTTCTGCACGCGCTGCTCGGGCGTCATGGATGTGAATTCCATAGCGTTCAAGCCCCAGATATAGGCCCCCAGCAGCACGCCCTTGCCGCCACTGAAGTAGCCGTAATTGGGATAACCGATATTGGTGATGGGCAGATCGGTATAGGTAATGCCGCCATAGATCTGCTCGTCTTCCTCCCAGAAGCGGCGCTTGAATTGCAGCCCGACCTTGATCGCAGAGGCATAGGGCACCGCCGCGATCGCCGAGCTCAAGGCCTGACCAACGTTCATTGGAATCTGCGCCAGGATCGGCAGCGGGATCGTGCATAGGCACCAGTCTGCCCGAGCCGTGTACTTGGATCCGGCGCGGCCACTGTCTTCGTAAGTGACGGTGACCCCCTGCGCGTCCTGGCGAATGTCGGTCACCTTGGATTCGTAGCGGATCAAGGGCCCGAGCTCGCGGCCAAAGGCCTCGCCGATTCGACCCATGCCACCCACGGGTTGAAACAAGGCCGTTTGCATGTCGAACGTATCGCCCGTGGGGATACCCTCCCAAAGCCCGGAATGCAGTATGTCAGCAAGGCCGATGGGCTTGGACGGAATGGGACGCGCGCTCAAACCGCCCCCAGGGTTTTTTTGGTAGCCGCGCCGATCGCTGCTGTCATCGCTGGCGACGTAGCCATAATTGCGATCAAGTGCGCCCCAGTCGCGCAGTGATTCGAGCAGCTTCTCCTGATCTTCCTTGCTCACCGAGGCATCCAGGGCGTTCTGCTGTGTCGCCTTAGCCAACAGCTCGGCCACATGGCCCTGATAGTCAGCCTTGATCTCCCGATAACGGCGCGGCTGGCCGCCGAAGGCCTGGCTGCTGTGCAAATACGCGTTGTAATTGACCTGGAAGAACGGCTCCAACGGCACGCCCAGCAGCTTGCAGTAGCCAAGGATGCCGCGATGATGATACGGAATGCGCCACGGGCCCGGATTGATGTAGAGGCCCTGATCAAACTGACAGTGTTGAGTGAAGCCACCCAACTCCGTGTAGGTATCGCCGCCGCGAAGGCTCCAGTTGCGGCCACCCGCCCGAGCGTTGTATTCCAATACCTGCACCCGATAGCCGGCCTGACGCAGCTCGTAAGCCGCGGTCATGCCGGCCATACCCGAACCCAGGATCAGCACTGAGGCGCCGCGCGGGGCGCCTTGCAGATCGATCGGCCCCTTGTAAGGAGACTCCGCCGCAAAGCCGAGGCCACACATGGCCTGGTACATCGCGGCACTGCCGGCAGTGATGCCGATCATGCGCAAGAGCTCACGGCGATTTAGCGGCGGCGTGGGTGCATCGGGTGTCATTGCGACCTCGGGATTAAAAGGGATGGCCTTCGGACGGACGCCGCGGGCCACAGGCACATCTCAATTCGGATTTCATGCTTATCGGAGCCGACCAACTCGTCATCTGTGTTCTGATCGACCCGCCCGCAGTTTAGTAGCCGCGCAGAAGCACTGTCCATCGTCTCAGGGCGCGCCCCGGATTATTTCAAGGCGCCGCGGATGCGTATGCTGAAAGATGGTGCAAGCTGTATCTGATCTGCACTGCCTTGGGGGGATTTTCAGAGGCTGCAGTCTTAGCCTTCACTCGAATCCTCGTGCCCGCTCACGCTGATCGATACCGCAACATCCCATGCATTGTGAATGCCGATGAACAGCAACAGCAGCGATGCCGAGGCAACGCCGTACAGGATCCATTCCGAGCCGTACCGTGTCAGCAATGCGATGACGAGCAACGCGGCGTAGACGCTAGTTGGCAGGATCGCATGCCAGACCCAATCCTCGCGCACGGGAACGTACTGTTTTGCAAATCGGCGCATGCTCGCGACAATGACTCCGGCGTAGATCAGACCACCGACACCTGCGAGGCCGAAGCCGACTCCCAGGCTGATCGCGTTTTGACCCGGCATGCTCAGGAACGCCGCCAGCGCCAGTACGGTGCCAAAATGCACGATCGTCGGTGTGACGTAGCCGCGCAGAGCAGTCGTGTTGGTACGACGTGCATCCTTGGCCAGGGCGATGACCACGAAAGTCAGCCCCATCAGGCCGGCGGCTGCCGAACCAGTAATGACGTAGAAGTTCTCCCATGCTGCAAGCGTCGACAAGGCCATCAGCAACCTCCGCCTTCCTCATTGAGGAGCGATCCTATAGGCAAATATAACCGGCGGCGCCCAATCAGCAGATCCAGCTGAAGCTCTTGCAAGCAGCGTGCTTAAGCTTGACATGCATATGAGAATAATTATCATTCGTATTCTTATTAGCAAAAGACTCGTGAGGCGTCGAAGTGAAGTTCTGTTGCGCCGCCAAGACGTGCACGCCGCGGGCTGATTCCAAAGGTCTCTATTTGTGGCGATGACACAGACTGCTTTCGGGCTTGCTGTGTCCCTTCTCGGGCTAGGCACGGCAATGACGGCCGCGAGAGCGGCCGATTCCCCGGATCTGGCACAGGACAGTCCTGTGCTCACCCAGTTGTTCTATGCCGATCACTCGACTACCGCCAGCCAGCCACCCGATGCCGGCCTATCCGAAGTGGTGGTCAGCGCGCGCAGGAGCGCAGAGTCACTTTGGCAGGCGAACAACACGCTGGACGAGTCGCGCAAGGATCTGCTGCCCGAATTGGGCGCTAGCGCCTACAACATCGATCAAGAAGCGCTCCATACATTGCCGCAAGGCAAGAATACGCCGCTCGACAAGGTGCTGCTCCAGATCCCTGGTGTTTCCTACGATACGGCAATCAGTAATCCCGACTTTCACGTGCGCAACGAGTACGCAAACGTGCAGTACCGCATTAACGGTATCCAGCTTCCGGACGGCGTTTCGGCGTTGGGGCCCGTGCTGGAAACCGGCCTCATCGGCAACATGGAGCTGCTCGATGGGACGCTACCGGCCCAGTACGGGCTGCGAACCGCGGGCGTAGTCGATATCACCACGAAGACTGAATTCGACCCGGGTGGGAGTCTGGATCTCTACGGCGGCACCTGGGGGACGGTTGCGCCCAGCATCGAATACGGCGGCGGCGCGGGCCAGACGCAGTACTTCCTGACCGGGCGTTACCTGCAGAGCGAGCAGGGTTTGGAAAACGCCATGCCGACCCAGGACCCGGTCCACGACCGCACGACGCAGGAGAAGCTCTTTGGTTATGGATCGACTCTCTTGGGAGATTCGACTCGGCTGATCTACATCAGCGGCGCCTTCGTCGGGCATTTTCAGATTCCGGATCTCGTTGGTGAGGAGCCTCTGGGGGATTTCGGCTCCCCCACGTTGTCTTCGACCAGCCTCAACGAAAGCGAGACTGACCGTTTTTTCTTCGGCATGGTCGCACTGCAGACACACCTCGGCACCGTCGACACGCAGCTGTCGGTCTTCACGCGCTATGCCACCACCCATTTCGTGCCCGATGTTTACGGCGACCTGGCGTTCAACGATGTCGCCTCAAATGTTGAGCGCAAGAGCCTGCTCGACGGGCTCGAGTTCGACGCCTCTGATCGTCTGAGTGATGCGCATACGCTGCGCGCCGGGTTGACACTGAGCGTCGAGAAGACCCAGGTGCAGGACCTGGCCAGTGTCCTGCCCCTCGATGCCGATGGCAACCCGCTGCCCACGCCCGTGACGGTGAATGACTACACCCCGAAGACCGGCTGGATCGCGGGAGGCTACGCTCAGGACGAGTGGCGCATGCGCGCGGATCTGACCCTCAACACGGGTGTGCGCTTCGATCAGATGAACCAATTCGTCTCGGCCAACCAGGTCAGTCCGCGCATCGCCCTCATCTACAAGCCGGTCCCGGACACGACGCTGCATGCCGGTGTGTCGCGCTATTTCACCCCGCCGATGCAGGCGCAATCCACGCCGAACAACCTCGTTCTGTTTCAAAACACCGTGCAACAGTCAGCGATCCCGCTCGATGATCCGATTCGACCCGAGCGAGCCACGTATTTCGACCTCGGCGTGGAGCAAAAACTGCTGGCTGGCCTCACCGCCGGAGTCGATGTCTACTACAAGCGATCGACCGATACCCTCGACGACGGGCAGTTCGGGCAGGCGGTGGTGCTCGATCAGTTCAACTTCGCCGACGGCTTCAGCCGCGGAGCAGAAATCAAGATCAGCTATTACCAAGAAGGGTTTCGTGCCTACGCTAATGTGTCGCACGAAATAACGATGGTCAAGGACGTGGTCTCGAACCAGTACGTCATCGGCGATCCGGTGGAACTCGCTTACCTCGCGAGTAATTATACCTTCGCATCCGATGCTCAGACCGTCAGCGCATCGACCGGGATCTCCTATCGCTGGCACAATATGCTCGCGAGCATCGATGGTTTCTACGGCAGCGGGCTGCGCGCAGGGTTTGCCAATGAGCAGCACTCGCCCGGTTATATGCAATGGAACGCCGCGCTCGGGCGTGATTTTTCCCCTTGGCATAACCAGAAGCCGCTCACGCTGCGCTTGAGCATCATTAATCTCTTCGACCGCCGCTACGTACTACGCGAGGCGACCGGTATCGGTGAATTTGCTCCCCAATATGGGCCGCGCCGCGGGCTCTTTGCCGAGCTGACTCAGCAGTTCTGAAGCTGTCAGAGCAGGATCGATTGACTTACGCAGGCAGATTGGCTTCTATTCCCGCAGACTCAAGGGGCAAACAATGAGCCGACTCGTCTATCTGCTGAACGGACCGAATCTGAATCTCCTCGGTGAGCGGGAACCGGCTGTTTACGGATCGGAAACCCTGGCCGATGTCGAGTCGGATTGCCGCCGACTGGCCTCACAGCTGCGATTGGAACTCGAAATTCACCAAAGCAATGCAGAAGCGCAGCTGATTGATTGGATTCACGCGGCCCGTGAACGCGCCGGCGGTATCGTCATCAATCCCGGTGCGTTTGCACACACCTCGATCGCCATACTCGATGCCCTCGCCACCTGCCAGTTTCCCATCATCGAAGTTCACATCTCCAACATTCATAAACGCGAGACATTTCGACATCACTCGTATGTTTCATTGGTGGCCTGCGGGGTTATCGCGGGCTTCGGTACACAGGGATACCTGCTAGCCCTGCAACGTATCGGGCGCCTGATCGATGAGGCGACAGGTAACGCGAAGGGCCAGCGCAACGGCGGCAAAGGTAGGAGCAAGTCCACAGGGAAATCCGCGCGCTGAGACGTCATCGAGACGGGTGATCGATTGGTGGAAAGGGAGGGACTCGAACCCTCGACCCCGGCATTATGAGAGCGGTTGTTAGTTTTTAATACTTTGGATTTCAACAATTTGCCGCGCGGCGTCCGTTGCAATCGGCACGACTGAGCACAACAGAGCATCACCGAGTCACGCAAAAGTCCCGCACGGACTGGAGGTTGACCCGGTCGTGTGAATTGACGGCGGAATCTGTGAATCCCACCAATCCTTCACATTTGCCAACGCTATCGTGGTCACTTTCTCGATCACCGTCCGTGACGATCAACAGATGCGCGGTAGCGGATCATCTTCCAGCTCATCGAGTGCCCGCTGGCCGCCGAACGCGGTGTCCAGTATGACCTGCGGCGCACCTGCCCAGAGATCGCCGATCAACGCGGCCGCTGGTGCCACAGTGCGCAGCGCGGCCAGCGCTGCCTCGACTGTCTCCGGTGCGACCACCGCCACGATCCGCCCTTCGCAGGCCAGATACATCGGATCGAAGCCAAGCAGCTCGCACACGGATTGCACCGACTCGCTGACAGGTACTTGCGCCTCTGAGAGGCGAACCGTCAGACCGGTCGCACGGGCGAGTTCGTGTGCTACGGTCGCAATACCGCCGCGCGTCGGATCGCGCATGAAGCGCAGACCTGTCGTGGTCATCAGAGCCTGGGCCTGCGGCAGCACGCTGGCGGCATCGGATACCAGATCTCCGCGCATGCCGAATTCCTGCCGCGCGAGCAGCACTGCAGCACCGTGATTACCAATCGGACCGCTGACGAGAATGCAGTCGCCGGCGCGCACACGGTCGATGGCAAGACATGTGTCGCGGGGGCGAAAGCCGACTCCGGTGCTGGCGAGATAAATCCCATCGCAGTCACCGCGGCCGACAACCTTGGTGTCCCCAGCAACGACCGCTACGCCGCAGTCGCGCGCCGCGCTGGCAAGTGCGTCGATCACCCGCCGAAGCAGCGCGATCTCCAGCCCCTCCTCCAGAAATACACTCAGCGTCATGAATCGTGGCAACGCGCCGCTGACCGCGAGATCGTTGACCGTGCCGTAGACGGCCAGTGAGCCGATGTTTCCACCTGGGAATTCAAGTGGCTTGACTGTGAATCCATCTGTCGTCAAGACGAGCTCGCGATCGGCGGGCATTGGCACAGACACCGCGTCAGCGTGCACGTCGAGTTGCGCATTGGCGAGCGCCGGCACGAACAGCTCCTCGATCAGCTCCCGCATCAGGCGGCCGCCGTTGCCGTGCGCCAGACCGATATGGGTGTCGCGAAGCTTAGATGTGCGCGCCATGCAGGGCAGCGGCTTCGATCAGTTGGCCGTAGCTGATGCCGCCATCGTTGACCGGAAGCCGCTGGGGTATCAGTACCTCGAAGCCCTCAGCGATCAATAGCGCCTGTGCCATCTCGGTCAGGACACGATTCTGGAACACTCCGCCGCTGAGGCCGACGCGCCTCACGCCACTGTCATTGCGCACGGCAAGGGCTTGTTCGCACAGGGTCTGAGCCAGGCTCGCATGAAACATTGCGGCGCGCGCCGCGCTATCGCGGCGCTCATCCAGCATCGCATGTACCAACGGCCCCCAGTCGCTGCGCCACACACCCAGCGCATCGCGCGCTAGCGGCATGGGCAGCGCGTGGGCGGGTTCCTCACACAGCGCCTCCAGGCACATCGGGGCCTCGCCTTCGTAACTCGTATGCAGGCAAATGCCAAGCAGCGCGGCCGCGGCATCGAACAGGCGCCCCACCGCCGTAGTACGCGGCGCATTTACGCCGCCATCGAAGGCTGCACGCAACAACGGCCCACCGAGAATCTCACCTGCCGGCCACGCTTCGCCCGACTCCCAGCATAATGCCAGTGCCGAGCGCCACGGATCGCGCGCCACGCGCTCCCCGCCCGGCAGCCGGAAAGTCCGGAAACTCGCCACCCGACTCCAGGCGCCGGGGCGCCCAAGAATGCCCTCGCCACCCCACAGCGTCTTGTCCGGGCCGAGACCAACGCCATCCCAGGTAAAACACAACAACGGCTCGTCGCTCGGATACTCACCGGCCACTGCGGCCGCGTGCGCATAGTGATGCCAGATCTGCTGGGTCGGAAGCCCGCATTCGCGTGCCCAGCGCGTATTAGGGAAGTCAGGATGTGCATCATGCGCTACGCACTGAGCGCGCACGCCGTAGAGTTCTTGTAAATCGCAAGCGACTTGCCCGAAGACCGCCCGTCCACGCGGGCTGGCGAGATCGCCGATGTGCGGAGACACCACGGCTCGATTATCCCACGCCAGCGCGACGGTGTTCTTCAAGTACGCTCCCACGGCAAGGGTCGGCACCCGGATGCTCTGCGGCAGATCGAATTCCTGCGGCGCAGCGCCGCGTCCGAGCCGCACTGGCCGCACGACACCCACGACAACTTGAACGACAGGATCATCTGCCGGACGCGCAATCGATCTATCATGATGCAGGTATCCATCGGCCACCTGTGCGAGCCGCTCCTGAACTTCCTCCGGTTCGGTCAGAACGGGCTCACCGCTCACGTTGCCCGACGTCGCAACCAGCGGGGCGCCGAAGTCCTCAAGCAGTAAGTGATGTAGCGGGCTGTAGGGGAGCATCAGACCGAGTTCGCGCAACCCGGGCGCAACAGCTGTGGCGATATTGCTGTTCGCACACTGCCGCAGCAGCACGATTGGTCGCACAGCGTCGCGCAGCGCGCTAGCCTGCAGAGATGACAATTCTGCCAGGCCGCGGACAAAATCCAGCCCGTCGGCACCGCACCAGGGGACCATGACCGCCAATGGCTTTCGCAGTCGTCCCTTGCGTAACCTCAGCCGGGCGACTGCGCATTCATTCGTGGCATCGCAAAGAAGGTGATAACCGCCGATCCCGCGCACGGCGACGATCTTGCCGTCGCGCAGAGCCGCAATCGCGGCAGCCAGTGAGACTGCGTCGCCATGGGTTACGCGCATTTCATCGCGCCAACTTAGACTCGGACCACAAGCGGCACAGGCCAAAGGCTCGGCATGAAAGCGCCGGTCGCGCGGATCAGCATACTCGGCGGCACACTCGTCGCACAGCGTGAACCTGTCCAATGTCGTGTTCGACCGATCGTACGGGAGCCGACGAATCAGCGTGTAGCGCGGTCCGCACTGTGTACAGTTGATGAATGGGTAACGGTAGCGTCGCGCGCCTGGATCTCGCAATTCGGTCAGGCATTCATTGCAAGTGAAGAGATCCGTGGGGACATGTATATGCGTGCCGACATCGGCGCCGCTGGCAAGAATTCGAAAATCCTCATTCGAGCCGGTCTGGGCCGATTGCACCTCAATCAGCCGCGGACGCGCGGCGGGGGGCGCACACGTCAATATTGCATCCTCGAATGACCGCAAGCCTTGCGCGGAACCCTGTGCGTGGATTTCGACCTCGCCGCCATTGTTGCGCACCCAGCCAGTGAGATTGCATGAATGGGCGAGTCGGTAGACGAACGGCCGAAAGCCGACGCCCTGAACGCGCCCGCCAATTCGCCATCGTTGCGCCTCGATCGCGGACGCAGGGATTGCCGGCAGTGGACTTCGGGCGGCACCGGCGCTCATGCGCTTACCGACTCCAGCTTCGTTGGAACACCGGCGCGTCGGTGCCGGGCCAGATGCAGCGGGGTCCAGGCGTGCGGCGTGCGGTGCACGAAGCGATGGCGCGCGATGTGATAGCTCGGGTCAAAGCCGTAGAAGTTCATGCGCATTCGTGCCAACTCATCGCTCCTGAAGTGCGCGAGCGGGCGCTGAGCCTCATCGAGCGCGCGCCGCGCGCGTTTCTCGTCGAGCGTTCGCATAAACTGATCGCCCGAGGCAAGCTCCGCGGCCTGGGTGTCCACCAGCGCCTGGAACCGAGTCGTATCCGGCCCTGCATGCCCATCGATCAACCCGAGGGCGAGAGCCTCTGAGGTGCCTAGCGGCAGGCGTGCGGTCGCAATCGTCTGCGCCCGCTCTGTACCTACCCTGCGCGGCAGCGTGTAGGTCCAATACTCTGAACCGTACAGATTGCCCATATTGCGATAATGCGGATTGAGCACGATGCCGCTGCGAGCGAGCACGCGATCGGCTGCAAGAGCCAGAAATACTCCGCCGGCCGCCGCGTTGCCGCGCAATGCCGCGATCGTATGATGCGTGTCCGTGGTCAGGATGTCCTGAACAAGGTCGTCGATGCGGTTGATGTTGTCCCATGAGGCATCGGCAGGGCTGCCGGCGGCTTCGATGCAGTGCAGATGCATGCCGTTGCACCAGAAGTCAGAACCGCCCATCAGCACGATGACCCGCGTCGGCCGCGCTCGTGCGTGCGCGTAAGCAGCGCGCAGACGCTCACACTGCACAACGCTGAGCGCACCGTTGTAGAAATTGAAGCGCAGAAAGCCAGCTGCGCCGCGCTCCTCGTATTGGATCTCGCCGTCCCGAGGCGCATCGGCCGAATTAACGAGCTCAACATCGCTGCGCGGCAATGATTCGGCCAGAGCGCCCAGGGCGAGTACCGCCGGAAGCTTGAAGCTGCGCTGTCCGGCGTTCGCCGGCTGTAATTGGCCGATCCAAACCGCGCCATCGCGTGTGGCGCGGCAGATAGCCTGGTGGCGGCGGCCAATGAGCACGCCAGGCCGACCGCTCATGCCCGTGGCCGGGTGAGCGTCGAACAAACGGAAGCAACGATCCAACAGCACATCCTCGACGCCGGGGAAGCCGTCGCTGCAGTGAATTTTGCGCAGCACCGTTGCTGTATCGTCCCGGCTCCAGTCGATCGCACGCTGCGCCTGTCGCAATGGCGGCTGCCAGTTGCCTTTCGGCTCATCCTGGGCGCCGAACAGGGGACCGGAGCCGCCCGTCATGCGCTCGAGTGCCGCCCGTACGGCGAAGACGGCCGCTTCGGTTACCTCGTTGCGGTATAGGCTGCTTTTACGCGCGACACGCATTGAAAACGAGGCGTGCGCCCAGACCGGTCCGGCATCGAGTTCTGAAGTTGCCTGAAGTACGGTGACACCCCACTCGCCTACTCCACGCAGAATCGCCCAGTCGAGCGCGGCCGGCCCCCGATCCCCGGGCGGTCCGGGGTGCACGATGAGGCAAGGGCAGCGCTGCCAGATCGATGCCGGAATGGCGCGTTTCAAAAACGGGGCGAGAATCAAGTCCGGGTGGAACAGGTCAACCGCCTGGCGCGTGACGTGTTCGTGGATATCGAGTTCGACCGAAAGCTCATGGCCATCCTGCTTTAACTCAACGTACAGGCGCTGCGACAGACTGTTGAAGGAGTGGACAAGCAACAGAATGCGCATCAGAGCGCCTGCGGGGTTATTGCGCGCCGGTACTTGTAATAAGCAGCGCAGGCGCCTTCTGCGGACACCATGCACGAGCCGATCGGATCACGCGGGGTGCAGACGGTGCCGAAGAGCGCGCAGTCGGTGGGTTTCTTGACGCCGCGAATGATCGCCGGGCACTGGCACGCTGCGTTCTCCGCCACCGGATGAACCTCAAAGGAAAAGCGGCGCTCGGCGTCGAATTCAGCGTACGTGGATTTGATTCGCAAGCCGCTATACGGCAGCTCGCCGAGCCCGCGCCACTCGAGGCTCGGCCGCAGCTCGAAGACCTCGGCCACCAGAGCTTGCGCCTTGCGATTGCCTTCTCGGGTCACCCCGCGCGTGAACTGATTTTCTACACAGGCGCGACCAGCGTTCAATTGCTGCACGAGCATCTCTATAGCCTGCATCACATCGAGTGGCTCGAAGCCCGCAATGACGACCGGCCGCTGATATTCCTCCGCGAAATACTCGTAAGGAGCGCTGCCGATCACGGCGCTCACGTGGGAAGGCCCTATGAAGCCGTCAACACGCACCTGCCCCCACTCGCGAACTTCGGGGGAATCGAGGATGCTTTGAATCGCCGCCGGTGTTACGACGTGGTTGCAGTAGACGCTGAAGTTACTCAAGCCTTGGCGTCGCGCTTCGAGAATAACGTGCGCGGTCGCGGGTGTCGTCGTCTCGAAGCCAATGGCGAAGAATACGATTTGCCGCTCTGGCTCGGCGGCGGCGATTTCCACCGCTTCGAGCGCCGAATAGACCATGCGCACATCCGCACCCTGGGCGCGCGCCTTGAGCAAACTGCGCCGACGCGACCCCGGTACCCGCAGCATGTCGCCGTAGCTCACCAGCGTCACATTGGGTTGACGCGCGAGTTCAATTGCCGCATCGAGCCGCGGCACCGCCATGACACAGACCGGGCACCCGGGCCCATGAACCAGGTGAATGTTGGCAGGAAGCAGATCTTCCACGCCATAGCGAAAGATGGCGTGGGTGTGACCACCACAGAATTCCATCAGGTGGTATTCGCGCGATGGATCTACCCGTGCAGCCAGCGAATGCGCCAGCCCCGCCGCCGCGGCGCCGTCACGGAAGCCGTGGATGTAGCGCATCGCTGGACTCACGTAAGTGCGCGGCAATCTCATCGAACAACGCCAGTGTACGTTCGGCTTCCTCGATATTCAGGCGCGCAATTGCAAAGCCCGCGTGCACGATCACAAAGTCGCCGACCGCGACCTCATCGATCAGCGCGGTTGATACCCGAGTATGAATCCCGCCTACCTCGGTCTCGATCCATCGGTTTTCCAGTAGTGCAGCGACGCGTACCGGCACGGCCAGGCACATGGGTCAGGCCCCAGCTGTCGCGGCCATCCGCGTTGGCACAGCGGGCATCACGGATCGCCGTTCAATCACCTGCTGATCCAGCCAATTCAGCCAGGCGGAAATGGCTGGGACGCGCCGAGCGGCCGTTTGGATCATGGGGGTGCCGCGCCCGAGCGCCCGCAATGCCGCAGCCGCCCGCTCAGGATCGAAGTCGTCCAACACGCCGAGTAGATCAACCTTGCTTAGCACCACCAGATCGCAAGCGCGGAACATGACGGGGTATTTTGCCGGCTTGTCGTCGCCTTCCGTGACGCTGAGCAGAGTGACGTTGCGATGCTGGCCAAGATCGAAGCTCGCCGGACACACCAGATTACCCACGTTTTCGATGAACAGCAGATCGAGCCCCGAGAGCGGCAGATCGTGCAGTGCCCGATGCACCAGCTGGGCATCGAGGTGGCAGGCGGTTCCCGTCGTGATCTGCAGTGCCGGTACGCCGAGCGCGCGGATGCGCCGCGCATCATTGTCGGTTTCCAGATCCCCCTCGATCACGGCGATGCGATAGCGCTCGCCGAGCGCCGCGATCGTGGCTTCCAGCAGCGCCGTCTTACCGGCACCCGGCGACGACATGAGGTTGATCGCGAGCACTCCGTGCTCATCGAAGTGCTCCCGGTTATGGAGCGCGACCCGATCGTTAGCGGCGAGAAGATCCTGCAGTACGTCGATCACCGTGCTCCGGCCGCGCTGCTCTTCCACGCCCTCTCGAGCGACGTCGGCCTTCAGGCTGCAGCCACAGGTTTGGCACATCGGCTCTTCCTCTTTGGTTCGATCAGTCGGCGGAGCTGGCCGGTGAGTTAAGGTATTCGCAGCGCGACGCGACGCAGCCGCAGTTCATCCCCTGCCATGACGCGCGTTCGAAAGTCGCCGCACAGAGGGCACACGAGCCGATTCGGCGCCGTGCGCGACTCTTTGCTGCAGTGGGTGCAGCGAATGATCACCGCGGGGGATTCGATGGACAGCGATGCCTGGGCCGTCGCGCGGCTGCTGGCGCGCAAGACCTCAAATGCACGGGCGAGCAAATCGGGCTCAACGCCACTGAGCGGTCCGGCTTCGATGGTGATGTGCTCCACGGCGCCGGCGCCGCTGCCCATTGCGATGTCATTGACCTGTCTTAACAGGGCTTGGCAGACGGACAGCTCGTGCACCGGGCGAGCTTAGCGCATCCGCGCGTGGTCTTATGTGCGTTGCCGAACAGACGCGCCGCTGGCCGAATGCTGACATTTTGGAAAGGCAGCGAGGTTAAGGGTGACAGTACGGTTAGGGCAAAACGGCAACGGATGCAGCCCGACCGGACATGGCGCCGGCGAGGGTGCGCGGACGCTGCCCTGCGGACCGCTCGCCCTGGTGCTCGGATTCGGTAATGTGCTGCTGAGCGACGACGGCGCCGGGGTGAAATTGACCGAACGATTGCGCGGCGAACTCGGCCCTGAAACCGCGGACTTCGTCGACGGTGGCACGCTGAGCTTCAGCTTGCTGCCCTATCTTGAGGCAACGGACTCGATGCTGGTGATCGATGCCGCCGAGCTCAATCGCCCATCGGGTG
Organism: Steroidobacteraceae bacterium; assembly: GCA_049515055.1. Lineage (GTDB taxonomy): Bacteria > Pseudomonadota > Gammaproteobacteria > Steroidobacterales > Steroidobacteraceae > FEN-1191. The sequence goes on from JBEKUL010000007.1 coordinate 42,057, forward strand.
CCGTCGCACTGTTCGAGGGCGCGGCCATGGACGAGTTCCTGATTAGCACGCGTCGGCGCAGCGTGCACGAAGTGGGTCTAATCGATCTGTTGGATATGGCGCGGCTCCAAGGCTGCCTGCCGCGCCGGCGTGCCCTGCTGTGCATTCAGCCCTGTCGCATCGACTGGAGCGAGACGCTGTCGACGTCCGTGGCGCAGGCATTGCCCGAGGCAGCACGGCAAGCGCAGGTACTGCTGCAACGCTGGGCACTCCGGTGAGTCGCCTCAGCGAAATCGCGATCCGGATCGAGCCGCCAGCCGCAATCGGTGGCCTGGGTGGCGGCGTCACGGCGATTCTCAGCGAGCTGATTACCCTACTAGAGCGGCTTACCGACAGCCAGGAGCCCGGCGCCATCGACTTGCGAAGCCTGCCGATGAGTGTGGATGACCTGGCTGAACTGCGTCGTGCGTTGGGCGAAGGCGAGGTACGGGCGACTCTGGACGCGGAAGGTATGTCCGCTATTCGGGAGACAAAAGTGCCAGGCGTCTGGTGGGTGGAGCATCGGGACCGCCATGGGGAGCTCATGGCCGAGTTGATCGAAGTGACCCGCATCCCGCAGATCCTCATGACTGCAACCGAGGAAATTGCCACGGGAGCGCGCCTGCTCCGTGAGCAGC
>JBEKUL010000008.1:0-55941 GCA_049515055.1 Steroidobacteraceae bacterium
TTCTTTCTGGACTTCGATCAGATCGGCACGCAAACGCATGTACGCACGGTCGCAACGCCGGTTGCGGCGGCGCCGGCCACGCTGCCGCCCGCATCGGACATTGGCCTGCACGTCTACGATGAACTCAACGCCTCGATGGCCTCGATCACGGGAGTGTCTGCTGGATTGAGCGCGGTCAACACGACTTACCAGACGGTGCAGCAGCAATTGCCGACCGTGCCCAACATCCAGGGCTTCCTGCCCTCGCAGGAGATCGGCATCTCGCAGCTCGCGATTCAGTACTGCAATGCATTGGTCAGCGACCCGGTACTCGGGCCGTCGTTCTTTGCGGGCCTGAACATGAATCAAACCCCGGCGCAGGCCTTCGGCACCGATGCGGGCATGGATCTGGTCATCACACCGCTGATCAACAGCCCCGCGGTCGGTACCAATCTGGCCACGCAGCCGACGGATGCCCAGATACGCACCGAGCTCTACAGTCTGATCACCTCGCTGGTCAACTGCAGCGTCAGCGATCCGACCTGCGTGCAAACGCCGACGCGCACCCAGACCATCGCCAAGGCGGTCTGCGCTACCGTGCTCGGCAGCGCCACGACATTGATTAAATAAGAGTATCCACGAGGCGAGCGATATGAAGATCAGACGACGACGACCCCCGAGCCTGCACGAACCTCTGCGCCATCCGAACCATCGTCGTCCGGTCACACGCCGCGAGTTCCTGGCCCAGGGATTCATCCGCGGCACGGCCACGGTCGCGGGCCTGTCGGTGTTCAGTCTGTTCGCTGATCCGCGCAAGGCCTATGCGACGCTCGCCCCGGACATCGCCGCGCTGAAGATCTCGCCCTGCGATATCACGACCGGCTCGGGCATGATTCCGTTCATCTGCTTTGATCTGGCCGGCGGCGGCAACGTTGCGGGCTCAAATGTGCTGGTCGGCGGCCCAGGCGGGCAGCTCGATTTTCTCACCACTGCGGGCTACAGCCGGCTTGGATTGCCGGGCAACATGATCCCGAATTCCTCTGCCGCGGGCAGCTTCGTGGATCAGACCCTCGGGCTCGCGTTTCACAGCGATAGTGCATACCTGCGCGGCATCAAACAGCGCGTCGCGGCCAGCACGGCGGCGAACGTCAATGGCGCAATCATGCCGGAGCTCAGCGAGAACGATACCGGCAATAATCCGCACAACCCGATGTACGGGATCTACAGCTCCGGCTATGCCGTGCTGAGCCCGCCGGCCGGTAACAAAGGTGATCTGCTGGCTCTGATCGGCACTGAGAGCACGACCTCGGGCGGCAATTCCGTGGCCCCCTCATACATGATCGACTCGACCGTGCCGCCGACCAAGGTATCGCAGGCCTCGGATGTCACGGGGCTGGTCAGCACCGGGCAGCTGATCGGATTGCTCAGCCAGAATGATGCGGTCGCGGTGCTCGAGTCGATCGAGCGCATCAGCGCGGACAAGCTCGGTGCGGTCAACACCTTACTCGGCAGCCAGGATGCGGTCGTCAAGGACCTGGTGCAATGCGGCTATGTCGGCGCGGCCGACGTGGTCGATCGCTACGGCAATGCCAGCACGACCCTGAACCCGGATCTGGATGCGGCCATCGTGGGCAGCTCCGGCATCTTCTCGACCGCAGAGTACCAGGCCGACAGCAATTTTCAGGCGACTGCGGCGGTCATGAAGATGGTCGTCAACGGCTATGCCTCAGCGGGCACCATAGAGATGGGCGGCTATGACTATCACACGGGTGACCGCGCGACCGGCGAGGCGCGCGATCTGGAGGCCGGGCAGTGCATCGGCGCGTGTCTCGAATACGCCGCGCGCATGCAGCAGCCCTTGATGATCTACGTCTTCACCGATGGCTCGGTGGTGTCGAACGGAACAATTGATAACTCCGTGGGGGGACGCGGCAAGGGCGTGTGGACCGCGGACAACCAGACCACGGCGGCAACTTTCTTCCTCGTCTACAACCCCAACGGACGCGCGCCGACAATCAGCAATCAGATCGGGAACTACACCAGCGACGGCAACGTCAATACCACGTCGAGCCCCGGCGCCAATGCGGTCAATCTGCTGGTCGAAACCGTGGTGCTGAACTATCTCGCCCTGCACAACAAGGCGGGTGCATTTCAGACATTACAGTGGGCGAGTGGTCTGGGCACTGGACTGGGTAGCGCCAGCGCTTACGATGCGCTGATCGCCCTGGGGCCGATCCGCTAGGCCACGCACTCCCCGGCCCCCGGCGGCGCAGTGCCCGGTGTGCGAGGGGAAGGCCGCAGGGCAGTCTGTGGACTGGATCTCAAGCCAGACGCGGGCGATTGACGGATAATGTCAAATCATCGCCTGGAGTCGCATGGCGGCATCCCATGGCTGTAGCAATGGCTCTACTAGAGAGTGCGAGTGCGGCTGAAGTATCGAGCAATACGGATCCTCGGGTTGGCGCTTTGCGTGCTGGGGGTCACGACGGCCCTGCGTGCCGCGATGCCTGGCGCCGCCGCTGTGGGGTCCCTCGGCCATGCGGCGCCCGATTTTGTGCTGCCGGCGGCGCTGGGTAATAACGTTCGGCTGTCCGAGTACCGCGGACAGCCCGTGATCCTCTCGTTCTGGAGCAGTCGTTGCAGTCTGTGCGCACGGCAACTGGCCGCGCTGGATCGCTATTACGGCACCTACCGCTCCTCGGGTCTGATCGTGCTGGCCGTCGGCGTCGACGACGATGCGCAGCACGCGCAGGATTACGCCCGCGCGCACACGACTGCATTTCCGCTGCTGCTTGATCAGGCCAAGGCCGTCAGTCGCGCCTACGGCATCGAGCGCTTGCCCACTACAGTGTTGATTGACCGGGGCGGCGTCGTGCGCTTCCTGCACAGCGACGACAGTGCCGGCGATGAATCGTATGTCGCGCAGATCCGCGCCTTGCTGGACGACAAATTCGGTGGCTTATGAATGACACCCGCTCACTGCCCATGCCCATGAATATCGCCGCGCGCTGCCTGCGTGCGCTGCCGCTGCTGGCCGTCGCGCTCACCTTGGGGCTGGCCGCGGGCCGGGCCGCCCCGCTGTGGGCAGCCGATGCGCCGCCCCCAGCGGCTGCGAGCTCGGGCGCGGTGGCGCCGGGCGCCGCGGCGAGCAGCGGCGAGGGTGGCGCGACCCGTGCGCTCGATGAACAGATCCAGGATCTCAAGAAGGACGTCGTCGATCTGAACAAGGATCTGTTCATGCTCGAGGAGGAGCTATTGTTTCCGGCCAACACCCAGGTGGCCGTGTTCGTGTCGATGGATGTCGGGGATTTCTTCGCGCTCGACTCGATTTCGCTGAAAATCGACAGCCACGAGGTCAGTAACTACTTGTACACGCCGCGCGAGGTCACCGCCCTGCTCAAGGGCGGCGTGCAGCGGCTCTATGTCGGCAATCTCAGATCCGGCCAGCACGAGCTGATCGCGTTGTTCAACGGCAAGGGTCCGCACGATCGCTCCTATCGTCGCGCGGCGAGCGTTCGCTTTGAGAAAGGTGTGGGCGCGAAGTATCTCGAGCTCAAGATCACCGACCACGAGCGCGCGCAGCAGCCCGAGTTTGAAATCAAGGATTGGGAATAGCATGCCGATGAGCGCCAGGCGCCTCGCCTTGGCCCTTGCGCTCAGCGCGGCGCTGGGTTGGCCGGGCGCGCAGGCGGCGCGCAAGCCCGATCCGAACAAACTGCCGAGCATGCGCGTGCAGGATCTGCATTACGGCGAGGTATTGTTCCAGTTTTATGCCGGACAGGAATTCCAGGCGCTGACGGAACTGGAGGCCTTCAGCCAGTGGCAGCGCATGCCGCATCATGCGGCCGATGCGGATCTGCTTGCCGGCGGGCTGTATTTGTCACTCGGCATGCACAACGAGGCCGGCCGGCGTTTCGAGCGCCTGCTCACCAATGATGTGCCGCTTGGCGTGCGCAATCGCGCCTGGTTCTATCTGGCGAAGATCTGGTACGAGCGCGGCTACTACGATCGCAGCGAGGCCGCGCTGGCTCACATCGGGGCCAGTATGGGAGCCGAGCTGGATGCCGAGCGCAGCCATCTGCTCGTCAATGCCTTGATGCGCCAGCAGCGCTATGACGAGGCCATCGTGCAGCTGCAGGCCTTTCAGGGCAGCTCGGATTGGATGGCCTATGCGGGCTTCAATCTCGGTGTGGCGCTGGTGCGGGCCGGGCGCCTGGAGCAGGCGGCTACGTTCCTGACCCAGGTCGGTACACTCAACACGAACAGTGAAGAGCTGTTGAACCTGCGCGATAAGGCCAATCTGGCGCTCGGCTATGCCTATCTGCAGGCCAATCAGAGCGCGCTGGCGCGCGCGCCGCTCGAGCGCGTGCGCCTGAACGGGCCGTATTCCACGCGCGCACTGCTCGGCGACGGCTATGCTCACGCCGAGCTGGGTGAGTATCAGGCGGCATTGATACCCTGGCTCGAGCTGCATCGGCGCGATCTGCTCGACGCGGCGGTCCAGGAATCCTACCTCGCGGTGCCATACGCTTTCGGCAAGCTCGATGCCAATGCGCAATCGGCCGACTATTACGAGAGCGCGCTGCAGTCTTTCGCGTCCGAGTCGCGCAATCTCGACACGGCGATCGCGAAAGTCGGCAACGGCCACATGCTCGATGACCTGCTCGGCGAGGACAAGGATGCTCGCTATGGCTGGTTCTGGCAGCTCAAGGCGCTGCCGGATGCGCCGCAGTCGCGTTATCTGTACAGCGTGCTGGCGGACAACGATTTCCAGGAAGGTCTGAAGAATTACCGCGACCTCGCGTTCATGCAGGGCACGCTGCGACATTGGGACGACAGCATGGATGCGTTCGCAGCCATGACCGAGACGCGTGCACGCGCCTACGCCGAGCGCCTGCCGCGCACCGATGCGCTGTTGCAAACCGACGCGCCGCTGCGGCTGCGCGAGGCTCGAGCCAGAGTCGGCTCGAGCCTGGACGCGATCGAGACCACCGCTGACGTCGTCGCGCTGGGCACACCGAATGAGCGCGCGCAATGGGCGCGCGTCGAGCGCCTGGAGGAGCAACTGGCGGCAATGCCGCCCGGCCAGGAGCGCGATCAGGCCGCCGAGAAGCTCCATTTAATCAAAGGCGCGCTCTACTGGCAGCTCGATGCCGAGTTCAAGGTGCGCAGCTATGAGGAGCGCCGCTCGCTGCGTGAGATCGACGCCGCGCTCGAGGAGTTGCAGAATCGCTGGGTGCGCGTGCAGCAGGCTCGCGCCACGGTACCCAGCGATACCGAAGAATTCTCAGCGCGCATTGCGGCACTGGCCGCTCGAGTGCACAGCGTGCGCTCGCGACTCGCGGACAACTCGCAGCAGCAGAACCAGTATCTCGAGGACGTCGCGGTCGCGGAATTGCGCGCGCAGCAGGAGCGCCTGGACGCGTACGCCGTGCAGGCGCGTTTCGCGCTTGCGGGTATCTACGATCGCGCCGCGGATCAGGCCGGTGACGCAGCCGCGAAGCCGGGTGGTGCTGAGGCGCCCCCGAGCGCGCAGGCCGCGCCGCCGGATGCGCAGGCCGCGCCGCCGGATGCGCAGGCCGTGCCGACTGCGGAGCCGCGATGAGGTACTCGAGTCCAGGTGCGGGCCTGCGCGGTGTGTTGCTGTATGCAGCCGCAGCGCTGGCAGCGACGTCTTCCATGGCAGCGCAGGGCCCCCCGGGCGCGAGCGCGACCATCGGCGACCTGAATTCGCAACCCGTCACGGTGCGCAAGCAGGCGCCAAAAGTCGGCGGCTCGGCGCAGGCGATGGAGAACTATCGCCAGTTCCTGGACCTGCAGAACACGGATCCGAATCTGCGAGCCGAAGCGTTACGGCGGCTCGGCGATCTGAGCCTCGAGTCCGGTGACCTCGAGCGCATGGCCAGCGAAGTCACCAAGCTGGACCTGCAGGGCGCCGAGGCGATCCGCCTGTATACGAGTCTGCTCAAGGCCTATCCGAACTACGTGCGCAACGATCAGGTGCTCTACCAGCTCGCGCGCGCCTACGAGACCACCGGCCAGTCGCCCCAGGCGCTCTCGACGCTCGATGAGATCGTTGCCCGCTATCCGCAGGGGCGCGACCTGCCCGAAGTGCAGTTCCGGCGCGGGGAGCTGTTGTTCTCAGCGCGTCGCTATCCGGAAGCGCAGCTGGCCTACGAGGCCGTGCTCGAGCATGGTCGCCATGGCTCCAACTTCTACGTGCAGAGCCTCTACAAGCATGGCTGGTCGCAATTCAAGCAGGGCATGAATGCGGAGAGCCTCAAGTCCTTCGCCGATCTGCTTGATCTGACGCTCAGCGACCCGAAGGACGGCGCGCGCTCGCGGCCGCTGGAATCCCTCGGCCGCGCGGACCGGGAGCTCGTGGACGATACGCTGCGCGTCATGGCGATCACGTTCTCGTATCTGGACGGCGCCAAATCCCTCGACGCCTTTGCCGCCGGTCGCGAGCATGCGGTCTACGCCTGGCTGCTGTATTCGCGTCTGGGTGATCTGTACCTCGATAAGCAGCGCTATCAGGATGCTGCGACCACCTACCGCGCCTTCGTCAGCCGCGATCCAGCCGATGAGCACGCACCTGCATTGTCGAGCGCCGCCATCGAGGCCTACCGCAAAGGCGGATTCGCCGATCTGGTGCTGCAGGGCAAGATCGAGTACATCGAGCACTACGGCTTTGGAGCCCCGTTCTGGCAGGGCCGCGAGCAAAGCGCCTACCCGCAGCTCATCGAAGAGCTCAAGAGCGATCTGCGCGATGTCGCACAGTACTATCACGCGAGCGCGCAGAAGAGCCACAAGAGCGAGGATTATGCGGCGGCCGCTCATTGGTATCGCACGACGCTGAGCTTCTTTCCGAACGATCCGGACACCGCTGCGACCAACTATTTGCTGGCCGACGCATTGTTCGAGAGCCGGCAGTATCTGGATGCGGCCAGCGAATATGAGCGCACGGCTTATAACTATCCCGCCAATGCACGCTCGGCCGAGGCCGCATACGCCGCGCTCGTGGCCTATCAGAAAGATGAGGACTCGCAGAGCCCCGAGGAGCGCGCGGCGACGCATCAGCGTGCGCTCGAGTCGAGCTTGAAATTCACGACGAGCTTTCCGCAGCATCCGGAAAGTGCGGTAGTGCTCACGCGCGCCGCGCAGGATCTGTACGCAGCCGGCGATCAGGTACGAGCCGCGCAATGCGCGCGTGAGCTGATCGCACGCACACCGCCAGTCGATGCCGCGAAGCAACGCATCGCCTGGACTCTGATCGGTCAGGTCGCGGCGAACCAGAACGACTATGCGCAGGCCGAGGGCGCCTTCAGGCAGGCGCTCGCGGCGGCTGCGCCGAACGATCCGGAGCGCGCCGATATCACCGAGCGGCTCGCGGCTGCGGTCTACAAGCAGGCCGAGAGCCGGCGTAGCGCCGGCGATGAGGCCGGCGCCGCGCAGGATTTCCTGCGGGTGGCGCGCGTTGCCCCGGGCTCGAAGGTTATCGCGACCGCGCAATACGATGCGGCGGCGGCGCTGATCAACGCCCAGCAATGGACCGAGGCGATCACGGTGCTCGAGGCCTACCGCCGCGACTATCCGAACAGCCAGTACGATGCCGATATTGGACGCAAGCTCGCCGTGGCCTACGAGAGCGCCGGCCAGTGGGCGCAGGCTGCAGCGCAGTACGCGCGCATTGCCGCGGATGCGCACGAGGATCGCGCCGTGGTGCGCGAGGCCATCACGAAGTCTGCGGATCTGTATGAGCGATCAGGCGATGCGGCGCACAGCGTGGCGATGCTGGAGCGCCTGGTACGCGAGTATCCGACGCCGGTTGGCGATGCAATCGAAGTGCGCCAGCGCCTGCTGGATTTCGCTGCCAAATCGGGCGATGCGGAGCGCGAACACTACTGGCAGCGCGAGATCGTGAAGGCCGATGCGGGTGCGGGCAGCGCCCGCAGCGAGCGCACCAAGTTTCTTGCCGCGCGCGCGCAGCTCGCGCTAGCCGAGCCCAGCCGCGATGCGTTTCGGCGTATCAAGCTGGTCGCACCGCTCAAGCAGACCCTGGCGGCGAAGAGGAGCGCGCTCGAGGCTGCGGTGCAGGCCTACAAGCAGGTGGCCGAATACCAGGTTGCGCAGACTACGACCGCTGCGACCTACGAGATGGCCGAGCTCTACCGCACGCTCGCCCAGGATCTGCTGAGCTCCGAGCGGCCGAAGAGATTGTCGGCCGATGCGCTCGAGCAATATGACTCGCTGCTCGAGGAGCAGGCGTTCCCGTTCGAGGAACAGTCGATCGCCATTCATGAGCTCAATGCCAAGCGCACGCCCGATGGCGTGTACGACGAGTCGATCCGCCGCAGTCTGCAAGCCCTGGCGCAGCTGAAGCCGGCGCGCTATGGGAAGATCGAGCGCAGCGAGAGCTGGGTGGCGACGCTCGCTGCGCCTGCAGGCGGCGCGACAGCCAGCAGCCAGGCGCTCAGCGACTATGAGCACATGGGCCAACTGGCCAACAGCGGTAAGGACGTCGATGCCGAACTGCAAACGCAATTGCAGCAGTTCGAGCTGCACTATCCCGGCTTTGCTGCCACAGATATCGATCTGGGCCTGCTGAGGCGCCGCCTGGGCCAGTTACCCGATTCCGAGAAGCTGCTGCGTGAGGCCCTCGAGATCGATCCGGGCAGTGCGTTGGGCTGGAGCGAGCTCGGGGTGACGCTGCGTCAGGAAGGCCGCTTCGCTGATGCGCGCGCCGCCTACGAGAAGGCGCTCGAGCGTGATCCCGCTTATGCCCCGGCGCACCGCAATCTCGGGGTGTTGCTGGATATTTATCTGGCTGAGCCGGTCGCGGCGTTGCCCGAGTTCGAGCGCTATCAACAATTGTCCGGCGAGGATAAGCCCGTGAGCACGTGGATCGCGGAATTGCGCACCCGCACCGGCGTGAAGGCCGCGCCGGCAGCTGAGGGCGCGCCTGTTGATAGCGCCGCGCCTGTAGGTACAGACGCGCCCGTGGGTACGGCAGCGCCTGTGGGTACAGCCGCGCCCAGTGCACAGTCCGCCGGCCAGAGGGGAGGCACGATATGAAAGCGAGCATCTTGGGGATCCTGGGGACCGCGCTTTGGCTCGGCACGGTGCTGACTGCCCTCGCGCAGGCGCAGACGCCGGCGCCGGCTCAGTCAGCGCTGCCGAGCGCAGCCAGCAGCGAGCCCGAGCCGGCCGTGCAGACCTCGCCTGCGCTTGCAGCCGCGCCGGCAGATGCAGCCCCGGTCAAAAAGGGCGGCGCGAGCAGCCCCGGCAAGGTGCCCGCGCGTGCGCCCGGAGCGGCCTCGAGTCCCGGCCTGCGGCCCGAGGATCGCATCGAGCTCGACACCACGCAGATCAGCGGCAACCGCGAGCTGCCCAAGGTCATGTACGTGGTGCCCTGGCGCCGGGCAGATCCCGGCGATATCGGCGCGCGGCCCCAAAAGAGCCTGCTCGATGAGGCGCTCACGCCGGTCGATCGCGACGTTTTTCGGCGCCAGAACCGCTACTACGCGGCGCTCGAACCGGGCGCGGCGGCGGCCAACGCGCCGGCGCCAGAATCGAAGGATGAGAAGTAGGTCGCGGCATTGCGCGTTTCTATCACCTTAGCTTGCTCGTTACGGCGGACCAGAGGGTTCAGACAAGGGAGTGAAGCACGATGAATCTGTTCAGTCACATAGTTCGTTTCTTTCAGGGCGGCGGCCTGATGATGTATCCCATCGCCATTGTTCTGGTCGCCGGTATCGCGATCGCGATCGAGCGATGGATCTACCTGGAGGTCACCGAGCGGCGCAATCGCGGGCTGTGGAATCAGCTCGTGCCGTTCCTGCAGCAGGGCAATTTCCGCCAGGCCGTGCAGCTGACCTCGCGTTCGCCTTCCGCGATCGCGCAAATCCTCAGCTATGGGCTCGCGCGCGTCGCTTCGGCGCGTCACCGCGATGACATCGAGAAAGCGATGGAAGAGAGTCTCATGGACGTGGTGCCGCGACTCGAGAAGCGCACTCACTACATCGCGACGCTCGCCAACGTGGCCACACTCCTGGGACTGCTCGGCACCGTGGTGGGTCTGATCAACGCCTTCGCCGCAGTGGCCACGGTCAATCCGGCCGAGAAGGCGAACCTGTTGTCCGCCAGCATCTCGGTGGCGATGAACTGTACCGCCTTCGGTCTGATCACCGCTGTTCCATTGCTGCTGATCCACGCCGTGCTTCAGACCAAGACCACCGATCTGATTGACAGTCTCGAGATGGCCTCGGTGAAATTTCTCAACGCCGTGACCGAGCGTCAGGCGCAGCCCGCGCCGGCTGCGGCCTGACGCACGCCAGGAAAGCTGAAGCGCGCATGCGCCGCCGTTCCTACATCGTTCGCAAACTCGAGCGGCGCCAGCGCAAGCCGGCCGAACTGCTGCTCGTGCCGATGATCGACATCTTCACGGTGTTGGTCACGTTTCTGCTCATGACGGCCGTGTTCTCCCGCACGGTCATCCTCGAGCTCAAGCTGCCGCCCTCGAACGCGCAGTTCACGCCGCCGCCGCCCGGTCTGCAGCTGGAAGTGGTCGTGCGCAAGGATTCACTGGAAGTCGAGGATCGCAACTCCGGACCGCTGGCATCGTTTCCGAGCCACGACGGCGCCTACGATTATGAGGGGCTCTCGCTATACCTGGAGCGCGTCAAGTCCAAATATCCGGACAAGACCGAGGCAACGGTGCTGCTCGAACCGAACATTCCCTACGACGTGGTGGTGCAGATCATGGATCGTACGCGCGTGCTCGAGGTCAACGCCGGGCTCAATGTCGTGCAGTACGAGCTGTTTCCGGATGTCTCGCTGGGGGATGCGCCTGCGCTCGCGGACAATGCGGCTGCGCCGGCCGGAGTGCAGCCATGAGCATGTCACGACGCGCCAAGTACATGCTCGAGCACCAATTGCGCAATCGCGCGGGCGGGCAGCTCAATCTGATCCCGATGATCGACATCCTTACGGTCATGGTGTCGTTTCTGCTGGTCTACTCGACCAACGTCGAGGTGGTGCAGAACAGCAAGGGCATCGAGATTCCACAGTCGATCTCCGAGAATCAGCCGCGCACGACCGTGGTCGTGATGTTGACCAAAGATGATCTGTTCGTGCAGGGCGAGCGCATCGCCTCGGTGGCTGAGGTGCGCGCGAGCCCCGGTGACATCATCGAGCCGTTGCGCGCTGCGCTCAAGCGCCCGACGCTGGTTGGGCAGGAGATTACGGCGCAGGATCTCGCGCAGCGCGAGATCACGGTCATGGGCGATAAATCCCTGCCCTACGACGTTATCAAAAAAGTCATGCGCACCTGCACCGATGCGGACTACGGCCGCATCTCGCTCGCGGTATTGCAGAAAGACAAGCCTGTGCCGGCCGGCGCGGTGCCGAACACGTAGTGCCGGAGCGCATCAGGATGCAATTATCCCCGTACTACCGCAGCTACGCGCTTGCCTGGGAGACCGACCCCGAGGAGCAGCGTCGCTTCCGCCGGCTCATGATGATCAGCGTCGGGCTGGTCTTGCTGCTCGGGCTCATACTGCCGCTGATTCATTTGCCGCGAGCCACCGAGGCGCCCGCCGAGGCGGTGCCCGAGCGTCTGGCGCGCCTGATGGCGGAGGAGAAGCCCAAGCCGCCGCCGCCGCCGCCACCGCCGCAGCCGCTGCCCAAACCGACCGAGCAGCCCAAGCCCGTGGATCGCGTGGCCGAAGCCAAGCGCAAGGCGCTGCAGTCCGGATTGCTCAAACTCAAGGATGAGCTGGCCGATCTGCGCCAGGTCGATCTCACGCCGCTCGAGCAGACCAAAAACCTGCAGGCCGCAGTCGGCGAGGACAGTCACGCCGAGCGCTCATTGATCACCTCCAAGGCGGGGGCGGGCTCGGGCGGCATCACCACGGCCAATGCGAGCCGCGGTTTCGGCACGGGCGCCGGATCGCTGGGCGGGCACGACACGACCGCGGTGAGCTCGCGCATTGCGGCGATTGGAGCTGGCGGCAACGTAAACCGGGGCGGCAGCGGCAAAGCCTCGCGCACCGAGGAGGAGATCGCGCTCGTGTTCGACAGTAACAAGGGCGCGATCTATGCACTCTATGGCCGCGCATTGCGCGATCAACCCGACCTGCGCGGCAAGCTCGTGCTGGAGTTCACGATCAGCCCTTCCGGCGAGGTGACCGAATGCCACGTGGTCTCGAGCGAGCTGCAGAATACCGACTTTGAGCGCAAGATCGTCGCTCGCGTCAGGTTGTTTCACTTTGAGCCCAAGGATGTCGCGACCATGACCACGACCAAGCCGATTGAGTTCGTGCCGACCACCTGAAGGCGCCAGCTCGCGCACCTCCTGCATTGCGCACGCTCTAAAGTGCCGTGAACCTGCAGTCCGAAATCGATTACTTCAGCGAGATGCCGCCCCTGGACCAGGCGCGGCTGCTGGCCGTGTTCCTGCACGAGCTCACGATCGAAGCGCGCACGACCTATGGCTCGGGCAGCGAGCAGGTGCACGATGGGGCGCGCCTGCGCTTTACCAATGAGATCGTCTGCAGGCTCGCGCGCTTCATCGAGCAATTGCTGGTTGAGGATCAAACTCGGCCGACCGATGATGTGGTCATTCGCATGCTGTTGAGTGAACGCGCCGACCAGGCCGCCGAGCGGCTCGTGATCAACGCCTATCGCCGCGCCATCCACGGATTCGATCGCTACGATGCCACGGTGACGATGGACAAGTGACGGGCCGCAACGCATCTCTCTGACCGCACGCGGCGCCAAGTCAGAGGCCAGCGTCATCCTCAAGTCCTAGATCCTGATCGTGCTCCTTTGCGCTGCTTTCGCCGCCCATCTTCTGGGCGCCAGATGGCGAGTTGACCGCTGGGCTTTGGCGTTGAAGCAACCATGTTTCGCGCCCCTGTGGCTGCTGCTCTTCCAATGAAAGCGGGGACACCTGTTTGATATTCGCCACGTTCAACGTCTCCAGACCGAATACGCGTTCGACAGTGCGCACGAAGACTTCCGCGCGTTCAACCACCTGTGCCGCAGCCTCGACGTCGATTTCCTCACCCGTGTAGTCTGCCTTCAATCGGAGTGCTTCTGTTCGGTTGAAGGTGCTTGCTAAATCCGCATCCATTCGACCGGATTGAACGGCATGCTGCCCAAAGGCCGCAATCACTCCCCGATGCGTTCGAGGCAACCCATCTTCCGCAACGCCGGCGCTTAGTAAGGCGGCACGCGCGACATTGAACATCGCATAGTAGGCGCGATTTACCGCACCATCCGAGTCTCCGTCCTGCAGACCCAAACGGGCGCTGCGGATCGCCCGCTCGCCTTTGCGCACCAAATGTCGCGCAAAGGGCGACAGTGCGCTCACACCGGAACCCCTTCACGCGTCACATTGCGCAGAAACCCCGGACGTGGGAAGCGCTCGGGGTAAGTCCAGGCCTCGGACGAAACAGGCACCGGTTGAATCAGCACTCCAGTCTCGAGCAGCACATCGAATGCGAGGCCGCCGAGCATCCACAAAATTCGCCAGTCATCGGCGCGCTCCTTCAGAATCAAGGCGACATCGGCATCGCTGTCGGCCTGGTGATCCCCACGCGCCCGCGAGCCATACACGATAGCTCGCTCGAGTGGAAAATCCGCCGGCAATCGAGCAATAAAAGCGCGCACCGCGCGCTCCGTGCGTGGCTCCAGTGATCTCATGTGCTCCATTCTGGGCCAGAACCGTCGGGACAAACAAGCGAGTGCATGGTGCTAGTAGAATGCCTACCGGCATGCAGCGCGAACAGATCCAATTTCCGGCCCGCCACAATCCACTGCGCGCGGATATGCACGCGCTCGGGCAGCTCATGGGCGAGGTTCTGCGCGAGCAGGGCGGGGAGGAGCTGTTTCAGCTTGTGGAGCAGGACCGGCTCACGGCAATCCGCTGGCGCGAAGGAGTCGCGGGCGCGGCCGATGCGCTCGCAGTGCGCGTGCGCGCTCGCCCGCCGCGCCTGGCGCGCGAACTGGTACGCGCCTTCTCAGCATGGTTTCAATTGGCGAACATCGCGGAGAAGGTGCATCGCATCCGCCGGCGCCGCGAGTACCTGCAGCAGGACGCCGAGCGGCCGCAGCCCGGAGGCGTGGAGGACATGCTCACGGAGCTCAAGCGCGCCGGCTTGAGCCTCGAACAGGTCCTGGAGCTGCTGCGAGCGTTGTCGATCGAACCGGTGTTTCTGGCCCACCCGATGGAGTCGACCCGGCGCACGATATTGCGGCGCCAGCAGCGCCTCGCGGCACTGCTGCTTGAGCGCAGCAACGCGGCGCTCGCGCCGCACGAGCGCCACACGCTGCTCGAGCGCATTCGCGCCGAAGTCAGCGCTGAGTGGCAGACCGAAGAGCACCCACGCGAACGACTGACCGTCGCCGATGAGCGCGAGCATGCGATCTTCTATTTTGCCGAGATCCTCTACCGGATCATTCCGGCCTTCTACCAGGAGATCGCTGCGGCGCTTGCCAAGCTCTATGGCGCGTTACCGGAGACGCTGGAGCTGCCCGTCATCGTGCGCTTCGGCAGCTGGGTCGGCGGCGACATGGATTCCTCGACCGATGTGCACGCCAAGAGCATTCGTGAATCCCTGGCGCGCGCCCAGCAGACGATCATCAACAGCTACCACTCCGAATGCCTGCAATTGGCGCAGGTGCTCTCGCAAAGCGAGCGCCGCGTCGGGGTGTCGGCGGCGGTTGCCCGTCGCATCGAGGAGTATCGTACCCTGGTGCCTGCCGCGCCTGGAATGGGCGCCATGCATCACGACCGCATGCCCTACCGCATATTGCTCGGACAGATCGCCGAGCGATTGCGCGCCACTAACGAGGGACGCTCCAGCGGTTATCATCAGCCGGCGCAATTTCGAGCCGACATCGAGCTGATCGCGCAGAGCCTGCTGACCAATCGCGGTGTTCACGCCGGCTATTTCTCCGCGCGCCGCTTGCTCGCCCGCATCGACACCTTCGGCTTTCATCTCGCGACCCTCGATCTGCGCGCTCACGCCTCCGTGCACCACGCCGTGCTCGCACAGGGTCTCGACGATCCGCAATGGCTCGAGCGCGGTCCCGCCGAGCGGCATGCGCGCCTGATTGAGATTCTCGAGAATGACAGCGGGCCGACCGGGCCGTTCGACGCGCTGGGCAAGCGCACGCTCGCGGTTTTCGATGCGATCGTCCAGAGCCGGCATCGCTACGGCGCCGATGCTATCGGGCTGTATATCGTCGCGGGTGCGACTGCGCCCGATGATGTGCTCGCGCCACTGGTGCTGGCGCGCTGGGCCGAAGCCTATAACAAGAGCAACGGCGAGGTCGCGCTCGACGTGGCGCCGCAGTTCGATGGTGTCGATACGCTGGAGCGCTGCGGCTCGATCATGCGCGCATTGCTCGAGGATGGCGCGTACAAGCGCCATCTCGAGACCCGCGGTCGCTTGCAAACGGTGCTGGTCGGCTACACCGATAGCGCACAGGAGGCCGGCATGATCGCGGCGCGCCTGGCAGCCTACCGCGCCCAGCGCAGTCTGTCCGAGGCGCTGCAGCACGGCCATGAGGAGCATGTTCTGTTCTACAGCCGCGGTGGCAGCATTCCGCGCGGCGGCGGCCCCATCGACAGGATGCTGCGCGCGGCGCCGGCCGAGTCGGTCAGCGGTGTGCTGCGCTTCACCGAGCAGGGCGAGAGCATCAGCCAGAGCTACGGGCTGCGCCCCAATGCGATGCGCACGCTCGAGCGCGCGCTAAGCACGCTGGCGCTCGCCACCCTGGCGGTAAAACGCGGTATCGCGGTGCGCGAGAGCGTGGCCCTGGCTGACTGTGTGAGCCTGGTAGCGACGCACAGCGCCGGGACCTGGCGCAGCCTCGTGCACGAGAGCGCCGGATTCGGCCACTTCTTTCGAGCGACCACGCCGATCGACGTCATCGAGCGCATGCAGATCGGTTCGGCCCAATCCGCCCGGCCCGGAGAACAAGGCCTCGAGGCCGCGCGGCCGGTGCCGTGGGTCTTCGCCTGGTCACAGTCGCGTCACATGCTGCCGGGATGGTACGGCGCGGGCTCCGGGCTGCAGCTCGCGAAGAGCGAACGTGGCCTGTTGCTGCTGCGCCGCTGCTATCAGGGCTGGCCGTTCTTTCGCACCTTGATCGATGATATTGAGACGATGCTCGCGCTCGCCGACTTCTCGATTGCCGCGCATTACGAGCGCCTGGTGAGCGCCGAATTGCGTCATTTTGGAGCCAATCTGCGCGAGGAATATGAGCGCGCCTGCGCCATGGTGCTGGAAATCAAGGAGTGCGGTGCGCTGCTCGACACCGACCCGACGCTGCAGCGGGGCATTGCGCTGCGCAACCCCTACGTGGACCCGATGAACTTCGTGCAGGTCGATCTGCTCGAGCGCTGGCGCGCGAGCGGCCGGCAGAATCGCGAACTGTTCGAGGCGTTGCAGGCCAGCGTCAACGGCATCGCGCGGGGCCTGCAGACCACCGGTTAACCGGCCTTGGCGTTCGGGCTTATGCGCCCTGGCGAGGTTGATATAACCGCAGCACCCGCCGATGATAGCCGCCCCGCGGTGTGTTCGAGCCGCGCAGCATCTGCAAGAGCCTGTGTACCGATACGATCAAATCGACCAGACCCTGGTCAACGAGCGCGTCGCGCAGTTTCGCGATCAGACCCGCCGATTTCTGGCCGGCGAGCTCAGCGAGGACGAGTATCGGCCCTTGCGGCTGCGCAACGGCCTGTATCTTCAGCGCTTTGCGCCGATGCTGCGTGTTTCGATTCCCTACGGGCTGCTCTCGAGCACGCAACTGCGCATGCTGGCGCACATTGCGCGCCGCTACGATCGCGACTTCGGGCATTTCACCACGCGGCAGAACATCCAGTACAACTGGCCCAAAGTCGAGGACGTGCCCGATATTCTGGCCGAGCTGGCCAGCGTCGAGATGCATGCGATCCAGACCAGCGGCAACTCTATCCGCAATATCACGGCGGACCATCTGGCCGGCGTCGCTCCCGATGAGATCGAGGACCCGCGGCCGTACTGCGAGATCATCCGGCAGTGGGCTACGTTGCATCCGGAATTCAGCTACCTGCCGCGCAAATTCAAGATTGCGATCACGGCTGCGCCCGCGGACCGCGCGGCCAGCGAGGTGCACGATATCGGCGTGCACCTGCGGCGCGGCGCACAAGGGGAGATCGGCTTTGAAATACTGGCCGGCGGCGGGCTGGGCCGCACACCGATCATAGGCCACAGGATCCGCGAGTGGCTGCCGCAGGCCGACCTGCTGGCGTATCTGGAGGCGATCCTTCGGGTCTACAACCGCTACGGCCGGCGCGACAACATTCACAAGGCGCGCGTGAAGATTCTGATGCGTGCGCTCGGGGTAGCTGAATTCACGCGTCAGGTCGAGCAGGAATTCCTCGCCAGCGCCAACTTTGCGCCGCGGCTCAGCGCGGCGCAGGTCGAGCACATGCGCGGTTTTTTCACGCCGCCGCCTTACCAGTCGCTGCCCGATCAGCCCTCGCCCGGCAGCGAGCCGGGCTCGGGCGCTCGCGCCGATGCTGCCTTCTGCGCCTGGTATCGCTACAACACGCGCGCCCACAAGGTCAGCGGCTATCGGGTCGTACTGGTTTCGCTCAAAAAGCACGGCGAGCCCCCGGGCGATGCGAGCGCGGCACAGATGGACGGGCTCGCACAATTGGCCGAGCAGTACAGCTTCGGCATGATTCGCGTGACGCACGATCAGAACCTCGTGCTGGCCGACGTGCCGCAGCGCGCATTGCGCGAGCTGTGGCAGCGGCTCGAGCAGCTCGCTCTCGCGACCGCGAATATCGGCACGCTGACCGACATGATCTGCTGCCCGGGCCTGGATTTCTGCAGTCTGGCTAATGCCGGCTCGATTTCCATCGCCAAGCAGATACACGCGCGCTTCGACGATCTGGACTATCTCTACGAGATCGGGCCGCTCGAGATCAAGATGTCCGGCTGCATGAACGCCTGCGGGCATCACCATATCGGCCATATCGGCATTCTGGGCGTCGATAAGCATGGCAAGGAGTGGTATCAGATCACGATCGGCGGCTCCTCGGCGCCGCCGGCCGCGCTCGGTGAGGTCATCGGTCCGTCAGTGCCCAAGGAGGCGGTGGCCGATACGATTGCCAAGCTCATTGATGTCTATCTGCGCGAGCGGCGCGACGAGGAGGAGCGTTTTCTCGACACGGTGCGCCGCATCGGCATTGAACCATTCCAGGAGCGCGTGTATGCGGCAGATCATTCAACGGCGTGAAATCGTGAATGACGAGCTGCGCTACGAGGGCGAGGCACTCGAGCCCGGCACGCACCGCGTGCAGACACTCGGCGAGTGGCTGGCCACAGAGGCAGCGCAGCGAGGGCCGGCACTGCTATTGCGGGCGACCGATGAGCTCGAGCCGCTCGCATCGCAGCTGGATCGGCTGCGCTGGATCGTGGTGGAATTTGCCAAGCCCGGGGACGGCCGCGGCTTCTCGCAGGCGCGATTGCTGCGCGAGCGTTACCGCTATGAGGGCCAGCTGCGCGCGCGCGGGGCCTTCGGTCGCGATCAACTGTTTTTTCTGGCCCGATGCGGCTTCGATGCCTTTGACCCGAACGCTGGCGAGGACCTGCAGGCCGCGCTCGGGTCTTTCGACAGCTTCAGCGTCGCCTACCAGGGCGGCAGCGAGCGCGTAGTGCACGTACATGAGCGCGCCCCAGGTCTTTGAACGGCGCAAGCGCGCGAGCAACCCCGCGGGCGAGGATCCGAGTTTGCGCTTGGCCCCGGCTGCCGCCGAAGCGCTCGCTTCGGGCTGTGCCGAGGATCCTTTCGC
The DNA here is from genome assembly GCA_049515055.1 of Steroidobacteraceae bacterium. GTDB lineage: Bacteria > Pseudomonadota > Gammaproteobacteria > Steroidobacterales > Steroidobacteraceae > FEN-1191. The sequence continues at coordinate 18,836 of JBEKUL010000008.1, forward strand.
GCTGCTGGGTCCGCACGCGGATGAGCAGGGCGTGGTCGTGCGCACCTATCTGCCCGGGGCCGAGGCCGTGGAGCTCATCGGCCCGGATGGCGACGTCATCGCGCCATTTCAGGCGGTGCAATTGCCGGGACTTTACGCCGCTCGCATGGGCGGCCCGAGCCCTTACCGGCTGCGCATTCGCTGGCCCGGCGGCGTAGTACAGGTCACCGAAGATCCTTATTCGTTCGGGCTATTGCTCGGCGAGCTCGATGTCTACCTGCTCGCCGAGGGTAATCACCTGGAGCTCGGCCGCTGTTTGGGCGCGCAGGTCATGAGCATCGACAACATCGCCGGTGTGCGCTTCGCGGTCTGGGCGCCGAACGCACGGCGTGTCTCGGTCGTCGGTGACTTTAATGGTTGGGACGGCCGCCGCCACCCGATGCGCAAGCGCGTGGAGGCCGGCGTCTGGGAGCTGTTCATTCCGAGGCTTCCTATCGGCAGCATCTATAAATACGAGATTCTGGGCGCGCATGGGCTGCTGCCACTGAAGGCCGACCCGGTCGCATTGCAGGTCGAGGTCGTACCGCGTACCGGCTCGGTCGTGGCTGATCCGGCACCCTTCGAATGGATCGATGCGCGCTGGCTGCAGGCGCGCGGCGCGGGCGGCCAGCAATTGCACGCACCCATCTCGATCTACGAAGTGCATGTCGCATCCTGGCGGCGCAAGAGCCCGGATTGGCGCTCGCTGAACTGGGATGAGCTTGCCGAGCAATTGATCCCATACGTGCGCGAACTCAAATTCACGCATATCGAGCTGTTGCCGATCATGGGCCACCCATTCGGTGGTTCCTGGGGCTATCAGGTACTCAGTCAATATGCGCCGCAGGCGGAATTCGGCGAGCCCGCGGCATTCGCGCGTTTCGTCGATAGCTGCCATAACGCCGGCCTCGGTGTAATTCTCGACTGGGTGCCCGGGCACTTCCCGACCGATGCGCACGGCCTGGCGTGGTTCGACGGCACCGCACTGTACGAGCACGCCGATGCGCGTGAGGGCTTTCATCAGGAATGGAATACCGCGGTCTACAACCTTGGCCGCAGGGAAGTGCACTCGTTCCTGATTTCAAGCGCACTGCACTGGTTCGAGCGCTATCACATCGATGGTTTGCGGGTCGATGCAGTCGCCTCGCTCCTGTATCGCGACTACGCGCGTCGCGAAGGCCAGTGGATCCCGAATCGCTACGGCGGCCGGGAAAATCTGGAGGCCATCGATTTTCTGCGCCATCTGAACGACGTCGTGGAACAGCGCTTTCCCGGCGCATTGATGATAGCCGAGGAGTCCACGGCCTGGCCTGGCGTGACGCAATCGACGCGCGATTGGGGACTGGGTTTCACTTACAAATGGAACATGGGCTGGATGCACGACACGCTGCGCTACATGTCGCACGATCCGATACATCGCTCATACGATCACCATGACATGACCTTCGGGCTGCTGTACGCGTTTTCCGAGCGCTTTGTGCTGCCGCTCTCGCATGACGAGGTGGTGCATGGCAAGGGCTCGCTGATCGGACGCATGCCGGGTGATACCTGGCAGCGTTTCGCGAACTTGCGGGCGTATTTCGGCTTCATGTGGACGCAGCCCGGCAAGAAGCTGCTGTTCATGGGCGGGGAGTTCGGTCAGGACTGGGAATGGAATCACGATGGCCAGCTCGACTGGTTGGCGCTCGAGCATCCGCTGCACCTGGGCGTGCAGCGGTTGATCCAGGATCTGAATCGTCTGTATCGCGGCGAGGCCGCCTTGCATACCAAGGATTGCGACAGCGCCGGCTTTCGCTGGATCGTCGGTGATGATCGGCACAACAGCGTGTTTGCCTGGTATCGCAGCGGCTATGACGACACGCCGCCGATCGTCGTGGTGTGCAACTTCACGCCCGTGCCGCGCCTGCACTACCGCATCGGCGTACCGCGCGCGGGGGCCTGGCACGAAATACTCAATACCGATGCGCAGTTCTATGGCGGCAGCAACCTGGGCAATGGCGGCTGGGTGCGCACGAGCTCCTCGGGCTCGCATGGGCAGCCCTTTTCGCTGGAGCTGACCTTGCCGCCGCTCGCCACAATACTGTTGCGTCACGCGGGGTGAGAGCGCGAGTGCGTCCGGCATGAGCCCAGACCTGCCCACGCGCGTGCTCGCCAGCGCCCCGCAGGGTCTTGGAGCCAACTGGGACGGCGAGGGCACCCATTTTGCGGTCTTTGCCAGCCACGCCGAGCAGGTCTATCTGTGCCTGTTTGACCAGACCGGGCACCAGGAGCTCAGGCGGCTGGCATTGCCGGATTGCACCGACGGGGTCTGGCACGGCTTCGTACCCTATATCGCCCCGGGCCAGCTCTATGGCTACCGCGCGCAGGGCCCCTACAAGCCGGAAGAGGCTCATCGCTACAACGTCAATAAGCTGCTGCTCGATCCGTATGCACGCTCGCTCGCGGGCAGCTTGCACTGGAGCGATGCTCTGTACGGCTATCGGGTCGGCTCGCCGCGCTCGGATCTGTCCTTTGACCGCAGGGACAGTGCCGCGGCGATGCCAAAGGCGGTGGTCACGCTGGATCGTTTTGACTGGGGCACTGACCGGCCGCCGCGTACTGCCTGGTCGGATACCATCATTTACGAGACGCACCTGCGCGGTCTGTCCATGCGCCATGAGGGCATTGCGCAGTCCGCGCGCGGCACCGCGGCCGCATTGGGCCACGAGCAGGTCATCGCTCACCTGCAGCGACTGGGTGTCACCGCGATCGAGCTGTTGCCGATCCACGCGATCGTGCACGATCGCCCGCTGGTAGAGCGCGGGCTTCTCAATTACTGGGGTTACAACACGCTTGCATACTTTGCCCCCGAAGCGCGCTACCTGCACAGCGGCAACCGCGACGAGCTCAAGGGTGCGATCAAGGCATTGCATGCCGCCGGCATCGAAGTGCTGCTCGACGTGGTGTACAACCATACCGGGGAGGGCAGCGAGCTCGGTCCGACCTTGAGCTGGCGTGGCCTCGACAACGCCGTGTACTACCGGGCCGCGGCGCACAACCTGCGGCATTGCGTCAACGACACGGGTTGCGGCAACACCGTGAATTTCGCGCACCCGCGGGTGATCCAGATGGCCCTCGATTCGCTGCGCTACTGGGTGCGCGAGTTTCACGTCGATGGCTTTCGCTTCGACCTGAGCGTGACGCTCGGGCGCGGCAGCAGGGGCTTTGATCGGCACGCGGGCTTCTTCGCCGCGCTGTTGCAGGATCCTGTGCTCGCGCAGGTCAAGCTGATCGCCGAGCCGTGGGATCTTGGCCCGGACGGCTTTCAGCTCGGTCGGCATCCGGCGGGCATCTCGGAGTGGAACGCGCGTTACCGCGACGATGTGCGGCGCGTGTGGCGCGGGGATTCAGGCTTGCGCGGCGCGCTGGCGGCGCGGCTGCAGGGCTCCGCGGATCTGTTCGATCACGATCGGCGCGGGCCCTGGGAAGCGCTGAATTTCATCACCGCGCACGATGGCTTCACGCTGCAGGATTGGGTCAGCTACAACGAGAAGCACAACGAGCTCAACGGCGAGAGTAACCGCGACGGCACCGATGATAACTCGAGCTACAACTGGGGCGTGGAGGGCCCGACGGACGATGCCGCCATCATGCTGGTGCGTGCGCGCGTCAAACGCGTGATGCTCGCGACGCTGCTGTTTTCCCACGGTACGCCGATGCTTTTGGCCGGGGATGAGTTCGGGCGCACGCAGCAAGGCAACAACAATGCCTATTGCCAGGACTCCGAGCTCTCCTGGCTCGACTGGACGCAGGCGCAGAGCGCGGCCGGGACCGAGGAGCAGCAATTTCTGGCGCGCCTGATCCGATTGCGGCGCGAGTACCCGAGCCTGCGCAGCAGCCAGTACCAGCACGGCCGCCTCGAGCCACTGCCGCAGGTGCGCGACATTGAATGGTTCGACGAGAATGGCGATGTCATGCGCATCGAAGACTGGCAGTACACCGAGGGGCGACTGCTGTGCGTGCGCCGTGCGATGCGAATTGACGAGGCGCGTGCCGAGGTCAGCCTGCTGTTGATCAACAGCTCGCCCGAAGCGCGGGTATTTCAGCTGCCGCAGCCCGCTTTCCCCTGGTGGCTGCGCCTGGACAGCGCCAATGCGGCGCTGAGCGATCAGAAGCTCGGGGAGTCAAGTATCGAGGTCGCGGCGCACAGCCTGCAGCTGCTGACCGCGACGGTACATGCGGCTGTGCCCAAGCTCATCGTGCACGCGCCCGAGGATACGGCTGTGCAACCTCAGGCGCTGGCTGGCATGCCCAATGTGCGCGATACGAGCTCAGCTTGAGGCGTGCAAGCTTGCGGCGAGTCTCTCGCCCAGGGCATCGATCTGCGCCTCGGTATGAGCGGCCGAGAGGAACCCGACTTCAAAGGCGCTGGGCGCCAGATAAATAGCCCGCTCGAGCAAGGCGTGGAACACGCTCGCAAAGCTTGTCTTGGCATCGGCCGGAAAACTCTGCGGCGTGCGCATCGGAGTGTGCGCTCGGCCCTGCTCTGAGAAGCACAGCCAGAATATCGAGCCCACGCGTTGCACGGCGAGGCCCGCAATCGGCGCGAGAGCGTGCTCGAGCCGCGCGCCCAGATGCTCGAGCTGCCGATACACGCTGCCATCCTGCAGTCGCTGCAGCACTGCCAGCCCCGCGCACATGGCGAGCGGATTGGCACTCAGAGTGCCGGCCTGATAGACCGGTCCGCTCGGTGCGACCAGCTCCATGAGCTCGCGCCGGCCGCCGTAGGCACCAACCGGAAAGCCCCCGCCGATGACCTTGCCGTAGGTGATCAGATCCGGATGAATGCCGCTCAAGCCGGCATAGCCTTCAAACCCGACGCGAAAGCCCGAAATCACCTCATCGAAGATCAGCAATGCCCCGTGGCTGCGTGCCAGGCGCGCGAGCGTCTGCAGAAACTGCGCTCGTTGCGGCAGCAGGCCGTAGTTGGCTGGCAATGGCTCGATGATGGCCGCGGCAATGCGCCCTCCGTGGCTCGCAAACAGCGCCTCGAGCGCATGCTCGTCATCGAGCGGCGCGACCAGCGTCTCATGGCTCGTCGCGGCGGGCAGGCCGGCACTGTCGGGCAGCGGCGCCTCAGCCAGACCCGAGCCGGCACGCATCAGCATGGCATCGACGTGGCCGTGGTAGCAGCCTTCGAACTTCAGAATGCTCGAGCGTCCAGTGGCGGCGCGGGCCACCCGCAGCGCCGACATGACCGCCTCGGTACCGGAATTGACGAAGCGGATGCTCTGCACCCAGGCAATGCGGCGCGTGATGAATTCTGCGAGCTCCAGGCTATAGGGCTCGGCCGTGCCCAGGCTCCAGCCGCGCGCGAGCGCGGCTTCGGCAGCGGCGCGCACCTCGGCGTCGCCGTGACCGAGAATCAGCGGCCCGAAGGCCATGCAGAAATCGATGTACTCGCGCCCGTCCACATCGCGCAGGCAAGCGCCGGCCCCCCCGGTCATGAAGCGTGGTGTTCCGCCCACGCCCCGAAACGCACGCACGGGCGAGTGCACACCGCCTGGGGATACGCGCTGTGCGCGCGCGAACAGTTGCTCGGAGCGCTCGCTCCCGGCGCTCATCCCGCTAGCCAGTCGCGCGCAAAGCGAGCGCCGTAGGTAATGATCATCGCGGCGCCCGCGCGTTTGAAGGCGATCAGTATCTCGCGGTGCAACGCCGCGCGCGGCGCCAGGCCTTGTGCGCTGAGGGCCTCGAGCGCGGCAAATTCGCCGCTGACCTGATAGACCGCCCAGGGTTTGCGGATTGCGCTCGAGAGCTCGCGCAACATGTCCAGGTACGGCAGACCCGGTTTGACCATCAGGATATCCGCGCCCTGTGCCGCATCGCGCTGCGCGCACTGCCAGGCATCGTTGGGACGTGCCGGATCGAGCTGATAGCTCGAACGATCCTTCAGTGCGATGCCCGCCTTCGGGCTCGATGCGGCCGCGACACGAAACGGTCCATACAAAGTGGAGTGGAATTTGACCGCATAACTCATCAGGATCGTGCGCTCGAGTCCGGCGCCGTCGAGTCGATCGCGAATGGCGCCGATACGCCCGTCCATCATGTCGCTCGGGGCGACGCAGTCGGCCCCGGCCTGTGCATAACTCAGGGCAGCCTGCTCGAGCTCGGCGACGCTGGCGCGATTGTCCAGATGATCGCCCTCGGCATTGAGCACGCCGCAATGACCATGGGGGGTCGAGGAACACAGGCACACATCGGCGGCGAGCCAGATATCGTGCCCAAATCGCTGCTTGAGGGCGCGAATCTGGCCGGCCGTGTAAGACCAGTCGATATCGCGCTCGCGGTGCGCCTGCGGCACGCCAAACAGCAGGAACTTGCTGACCCCGGCGCGCAAATCCTGCTCGACCTGGCGCAAGAGCGAGTCGCTGCTCTCCCGCTGCACTCCGGTGAGGCCCGGAACGGGCTCGGGCGCGCTTGCAGCCTGGGCAACGAACAGGGGCTGGATCAATTGCTCGAGCCGGACGTGCACGTCACGCGTGAGGGCGCGAATGTGTTCATTTTGCCGCAGGCGGCGCAGGTCCAGGGTACTCATGCGAACGGGCAGTGTGCCGCGAAGCTGCGGCGGGGAGGTCACGTAATGTCATGCCGGCGGGAGAATTGTGTGCTCATGCGCCCTGGTTATGAGCGAAGAGTAGACAATAGACGGCCCATGGCATACGAGACGAACAGCGAGCCGCAACTGGCGGCGAAGGTCGAGGCGAGCGTCGCGCTGCTGCGCCAGGCGTTGGATACCTACGAGCGCGTCGTTTATGCCAGCAGTCTGGGTGCCGAAGCCATGGTGTTGACCGACCTGATCTGCCGGCAGGTAGCGGGAATCGACATCGTCAGCATAGACACCGGCCGGCTGCCCGAGGAGACCCTGTCGCTGCTCGAGCGACTCGAGCGCCGCTACGCGCGGCGCATGCCGCTGTATTACCCCGACCCGCAGGCGGTCGAGCGTCTGGTGCGTGAACACGGCATCAACGGCTTTTACAACAGCCTGGAGGTGCGGCTCAGTTGTTGCGATGTTCGTAAGCTCGAGCCGTTCCGGCGGGCAATCGCGGGCTACCGCGCGTGGGTAACGGGGGTGCGACGCGAACAATCCGAATCGCGCGCCTCGGCCCAGCCGATCATGCGCGACGAGCAGCATGGGCTCGAGAAGATCAGTCCGCTGCTGGATTGGAGCTGGAGCGAGATCTGGAGCTACATCCGCGCGAATCAGCTCTACTACAACCCACTGCATGATCGAGGCTATACGAGCATCGGCTGCGCGCCTTGTTCGCGCGCCGTGCAGTCCGGCGAGGAGCATCGTGCCGGGCGCTGGTGGTGGGAGAGGCCCGGTTCGCGCGAATGCGGTCTGCATCCGCGTGTGCGCCCGGCAGCGGTCGGCTGAACTTCGGTTGCGGCGCAGGGCGCCTCATACTCGAAATCTCGTATGGACTATCTGCCGGTATTCCTGAATCTGCGGGATCGGCTGGCGTTGGTCGTGGGCGGCGGTGCGATCGCGCTGCGCAAGGTCGAACTGTTGCTCAAGGCGCACGCACGCGTGCTCGTGGTGTCCCCGGCGCTGCACCCCGAACTGGCCCTGTATCGGGACGCCGGTCGCATCGAACATCGCGCCGCGCCCTTCGAGCCCGCACATCTGGAGGGCGTCGCCTTTGCGATTGCCGCCACTGATCGGCCTGAAGTCAATCGGGCAGTTGCTGCGGCCGGTGAAGCGCGCGGGGTATTCGTCAACGTCGTGGATGATGGGGCCTCATCATCCTGCCTGATGCCCGCGATCGTCGATCGCTCGCCGATCATCGTGGCCATCGGCAGTGCCGGGCAGTCTCCGACGCTCGCACGGCGCGTGCGTGCCCAGCTCGAGGCGATGCTGCCCGAGCGGCTGGGCGAGCTGGCGGGTCTTGCCGGCCGGGCACGCGAGCGCGTACAGCGCGCATTGCCGGACATCAATCAACGCCGACACTTCTGGGACCGCCTGTTCAGCAGCCCGGTCGCCTCCAAGGTGTTTGCCGGCAGCATGAGCGAGGCCGAAGCGCTGCTCGAGGCGCAGTTGAACGCGGCCAGCCATGCGAACGCGGGCGGCCAGGCACAGGCATCGCGCGGCGAGGTCTATCTGATCGGAGCCGGACCGGGCGATCCGGACCTGCTGACGTTGCGCGCGCTGCAGCTATTGCAGCAAGCTGACGTGGTGCTGTACGACCGGCTCGTCAGTGATGCCGTACTCGCGCGAGTGCGGCGCGACGCCGAGCGCATCTTCGTCGGCAAGCGCACCGGTGAGCACCGCGCGACGCAGCAGCGCATTCACGCCTTATTGCTGCAGTATGCCGCTCGCGGCCTGCGCGTGGCTCGGCTCAAGGGCGGAGATCCGTTTATTTTCGGCCGCGGCGGCGAGGAGCTCGATGTGCTCGCAGCGGCGGGTATCCCGGTTGTGGTCGTACCCGGCATCACCGCGGCGCTGGGCGCCGCCGCTGCAGCTGCGCTGCCGCTCACGCACCGTGGTGTGGCGCAGGCAGTGACTTTCGTGACCGCCATGGGTGAGGCAGCCGCGGCACTGGACTGGCACTCGCTCGCCGCACCGGCCCAGACCGTGGTGTTTTACATGGGAGTCGCACAATTGGTCCGCATCGTCGAGCGTCTGCTTGAGCACGGCGCACCGTGCGAGCGTGCGGTGGCCATCATCGAGCGTGCGACGTTGCCCGAGCAGCGTGTGCTGGCCGGCACATTGCGCGACATCGCTGAGCGCGCGCACAGCGCCGGCATTGGAGCCCCGGCGCTCTTGATCGTCGGAGATATCGCCGCGCGCGCCGCCAGCGCGAGCAGCGCGACCAGCGCGGCCAGCGCGGCAGGTGCACTGAGTCTGTCCGAGGCGAGCGGGTTTCTGAACTGGGCAGCGGCATTGGAGCGTCGGGGACGCCGATGAGGGTCTGCCAGGACTTTCTCGAAGCGGTGGGCAATACCCCGCTCATTCGGCTGCGCCGCGTGAGCGAGGAGAGCGGCTGCGAGATCTTTGGCAAGGCGGAATTCATGAATCCCGGCGGCTCGGTCAAGGATCGGGCCGCGCGCGCGATCGTGCTCGACGCAGAGCGCCGCGGCAGCCTCGAGCCTGGAGGCACCGTGGTTGAAGGTACCGCCGGCAACACCGGCATCGGCCTGGCGCACGTCTGCCAGGCTCGCGGCTATCGGTGCGTCATCGTGATGCCCGATAACCAGTCGCCGGAAAAATACGCGTTGCTGGAGGCTCTCGGGGCCGAGGTGCAACGCGTCAAGACCGTGCCTTACAGTGACCCAAATCATTATCAAAAAGTGGCCGGTCGCCTGGCCGGCGAGTTGCCCAACGCTATCTGGTCCAATCAGTTCGACAACACCGCGAATCGTCGCGCTCACTTTGAGACCACGGGACCGGAGATCTGGCAGCAAACCGCGGGGCGCCTCGACGCGTTCGTCGCCGCGAGCGGCACCGGCGGCACCGTGGCCGGAGTCTCGGAGTACCTCAAGTCGCGCGATCGGCGCGTGCGCACCGTTCTGGCCGATCCGCCGGGCAGCGCCTTGTTCGAGTACATCCGCCATGGCGTGGTCAAGGCCACGGGCAGCGGCTCGATCACCGAGGGCATTGGCATAGGCCGCGTCACCGCCAACATGCAGGACGCCCCTATCGATGATGCCCTGCACATCGATGACGCGCAGACGATCGGCTATGTCTATCGCCTGTTGCACGAGGAGGGCCTGTTCGTGGGCAGCACGAGCGGCATCAACGTCGCGGCGGCCGTACAAGTCGCGCGTGATCTGGGTCCGGGGCATACCGTGGTGACCGTATTGTGCGACGGCGGAGCGAATTATCTCTCGAGGCTGTACAACCGCGACTGGCTGGCACAAAAGGGCCTACTCGAGGCGGCGGGTCTTGCAGTAACCTCCGTCACACGATGAACGCATCGCGTCACTCAACCGCGCTCGCGCTGAGCGCGCTGATTTGCCTGGCCGCCGCCCCGGCGCAAGCCGCCTGGGTGTCCCGTGCGGTCGACGGCATCATGGGCACGCGCATCTACGTCGAGCTCTGGGCCGAGGAGCAGGATCGGGCCCGCGCCGAGCAGGCCATCGATGCGGTCATGGACGAAATGCGGCACATCGATGAGTCCATGAGCGTCTACAAACCCACGAGCGAGGTCTCGCAGGTCAACGCACTGGCCGCGCAGCAGCCCGTCAAGATCAGCTCCGAACTGTTCGGCCTGCTGAACACTGCGATCGAATATTCGCGCATCACCGAGGGCGCATTCGACATTACATACGCGAGCGTCGGTTACATGTACGACTTTCGCTCGCGCACACGACCCAGCGAGCAGCAGATTCAAGCGGCGCTGCCGGCAATCAATTATCGGCATCTGCTGCTCGATGCGGCCTCGAGCACGGTGCGCTTCTCGCAGCCGGGCGTGCGCATCGATCTGGGCGGCATTGCCAAGGGCTATGCGGTCGATCGCGGCATCGAGATCCTGCAGGCGCGCGGTTTCACGCACGCGCTGGTCAATGCCGGTGGCGACAGCCGCGTGATTGGTGACCGATTCGGCAAGGCCTGGATCATCGGCATTCGCCATCCCGACCATCCCGATCAGGTCATCGTTCGCCTGCCATTGACCAATACCGCGTTCTCGACCTCGGGCGACTATGAGCGCTACTTCGACGAAGACGGCGTGCGCTATCATCACATCATCGATCCGCACACGGGTCATTCGGCCAGCAGGGTGCGCAGTGCGACCGTTATCGCGCCCACCGCAACCCGCACCGATGGACTGTCCAAGACCGCATTCGTGCTCGGGCCGGAAGAGGCCATGAGGATCTACAATGGGCTCGGCGATGTTGATGCCGTGCTGGTCGCCCCGGACGGGCGGGTGTTGTACTCCAAGGGGCTCGAGCCCGCAGTGCCGGGCAAACGGGCATCGCCGTAGCAATCGAGGAGAAAAGAGCATGCGAGTGATGCGTGATGTCGGGGCGGCGCTGCTTTGCCTCGGATTGAGTTATGGCGCGCACGCCGATACGAACTGGGCGCAGGGTCGGAATTATTTCCTGATCCAGCCGCCGCAGACCCCAGCGGTAGCAGCCGGCAAGATCGAGGTCACCGAGGTGTTCTCTTATGCCTGCCCGGCGTGCGACAGCTTCTATCCGTACGTCGATCGGCTCAAGGCGAGCTTGCCGCCGAACGCCGAGCTCGACTTCGTGGCGGCCGGCTTCCGCCCCGATGAGGACTGGACAGTGTTTCAGCGCGCCTACTATGCCGCGCAGGTGCTCGGGATCGACAAGCGCACGCACGATGCGATGTTCGATGCGGTCTGGAAAACCGGCGAGCTCGCGGTGGAAGACCCGCGCACGCACCGCTTGCGGGTGCCCTTGCCAGGAATCGAGGATCTCGCGAAGCTCTACGAGCGCACCGGCGGCGTCAAGGCCGCAACGTTCATCGCCACCGCGAACTCCTTCGCAGTCGATACCCGCATGCGTCAGGCTGATCAGCTCGTGAAGGACTACCGCGTGGCGGGAACGCCGACCATCGTGGTCAACGGCAAATATCGGCTCGACGTGCAGTCAGCCGGTGGCCCCGATCAGGTCCTCGAGCTCGTCAAATGGCTCGTGGCCAGGGAGAGCGCCGCTGGCGCGGCAGCTGCCGCTGGCGGGGCCGCTCGGCCAAACGCACATTGATCAGCCGGCGGGGGCGGTCTTGGCTTTGTAGGCCTTCAACTCAGTATTGAACTTATCGGCCACCTGCTGCACCCTGTCGACCTCGGCATTACTGCGCTGGGCGTATTCTGCCGCGATCTTTTTCTTGTCGCCGCCCTCCTTGATCTTGGCGGCTTCTTCGTCCTTCAGGCAGGCCGTATAGGCCGTGACCGCGGCGTCGAACGCCTTCACGGCCTGCTGCGCCGCCTTCATCTGGTCGAGCGTCGCGCTCGCGCCGTCGGGAATATCAATCACCCCATCGGGTGGGGCGCATTGGGCATGCAGTGCCACGGGCGCAAGGGCCGTCAGTATGGATAACAATATAATCTTCATTATTCGGCCCTCTCTATATTGAGTGTAGCGGCGCGTTGCGCGCCCACAGTGCGCTCTATGATCGCGCTTCGCGCGCTGAAATTCAAAATCTCCTCAGTCAGGCACGTTTCGCGAGGTATGAGCGCCAACCCCCGAAATGACTGATGTCTTCGGCGCCGCGAACGAGCGCATGGCCCTCGCATAGAAAGCCGCACACTTCACGGCCATTGGCCAGCTGCACTTTGCCAATGCCGAGTGGTGCGGGAATCATCGCGACAAAGCCGCCGAAGGCCGGGCGCGGCAGCGACCAGACCTCTACCTCGATCGGCACGCCGGCGATCCCGGGCGCCACGCGTACCATTCCGGGTCGATAGGGCGGTCCGCCCGGCAGAGCGTAGAGCCGGTAGTGCGCGGCGGTCTGGGTACGCTCGAGCAGCACCGCGCCGCGCTCACGCAACTGATAATTCAGTGGCAGTCCTGACAGATGCGCGCCGCAGACCGCCACTGCGACCCGATCCACGCCCGTGCTCCAGTCAAAGTCAGGCTCCTGCGGCACGGCGCACGCCAGAGCCCCCTGGCGGGCCGGCAGCGCGTGCTGAAAGCGCGCGGCGAGCCCCAACAGCATGAAGTCGCTCCAAACCGGTCCAATCAGCGTGATGCCAAAGGGCAGGCCTGCGGCATTGAAGCCAGCTGGGACCGCGACCGCGGCCAGATCGAGCAGATTGACGCAGTTGGTGTAATAGCCGAGGCGAGAGTTCAGACGCACCGGGTCGGCCTCAACCTCAGCAATGCGATAGATCGTACCGGCCGTGGGTGTGAGCAGTACATCGATCTGATTCCAGACGCGCTCGCTCGCGCGGCGCAGCGCCTGCAGCCGATACAAGGCACGAAACGCCTGTACCGCCGATGAGCTCGCGCCGCCCTCGATGATCTGCCGGGTAACCGGATACACGGCATCGGCTTGCCGGCGCAGCAGCGACTCGATCACGGCAAAGCGCTCGGCGACCCAGGGCCCTTCATAGAGCAGCTGTCCGGCCTCGATGAACGGCGTGAAGTCGATCGGCACGCGCTGCCCGCCGAGGGCTTCGAGCCGGGCGATCGCGCCGTCGAACAGTCGTGGATACTCATCGTTGCCAAAGAAGCTGAGCTGCTCGGGCTGCGGCACGCCAAACTGAAACGCTCCGCTGCTGCCTGGGGCCTCACGCGCCGGAGCGCATGCCCGGCGCGAATAGGGCTCGGCTTCATCGAAGCCTTCGGCGACCCGGCATACGCGCGCAGCATCCGCCGCACTGAACGCGAAGATCGAAACCGCGTCGAGCGTGCGGCAAGCCGGCACCACCCCGCCGGTGCTCAGTCGGCCGAGGCTCGGCTTGAGGCCAATCAGATTGTTGAACGCCGCCGGGATGCGACCTGAGCCAGCCGTGTCGGTGCCGAGTGCGAAGCTTGCGAGGCCCATCGCCACCGCGACGGCGGAACCGGAGCTCGATCCGCCGCTGATGTATTCGGGATCGAAGCTGTTGTGACATACCCCGTAGGGAGAACGTGTACCCACGAGCCCGGTCGCGAACTGATCGAGATTAGTCTTACCAATGGGTATTGCCCCGGCATCGATCAGGCGCTGCACGACGAAGGCCGAATGCGCCGGGGTGTAGGCGAAGGCCGGGCAGCCCGCAGTCGTAGGGGTGCCGGCCAGATCGATATTGTCCTTGATCGCAAACGGGATGCCATAGAGCGGCAGCGAGGCGGGATCGCGCTCGCACAGCGCGCGCGCCTGCTCGAGCACGCGCTGCGGGGCTACCCGTGAGATCCAGATGCCGCGATCGGGCAGCGCGGCGATGCGCTCGAGCAGCAGCTCGATGAGTTCGACGGGCGTCGTGCGCCGCTCGCGATAGTCGAGGGCCAGATCGGCAATCGCGAGACTGCGATCAATACGCGACTGAGCCGCGCTCATGCGCCGTGCTCCTGGTCCGCACGCAGCCACAACAGCGTCTCACCGGCGCTGACCGCCTGGCCGCGCTGGCAGCGCAACTCCACGATCGTGCCAGTCTGCTCGGCGTTCACCGCGACCTCCATTTTCATTGCCTCTATGACCAGCAACGTATCGCCGCTCGCCACGCGCTCGCCCGCGGCAGTGTTGAGCTGCCAGACGCTGCCGGTGACCGGCGAGCTGATCGCGACCGAGCCTGCGGGCGGCTCGGGGCTCGTATCGCTGTCCGCCGTGCGCGCGCCATCTGCGAAGCTCGCGGGCAAGTCCAGTGCTGGCGGCTCGCTGCGCCAGCGGTCGCGTTCCGCCTCGAACGCTGCCTGCTGCCGTGTCTTGAACGCGCTGATCGAGGCGGCATTATCCTGCAGAAAGCGGCGGTAATCGCGCAGTCGCAGCGTCGTGGGCTCGATATTGATCTGCGCCTTGCCGTAGGGGAACTCGACGCGCAATCGCTGCAGCTCATCGGCGGATACCGGATAGAAGCGCAGCTGATCGAAGAATCGCAACAACCAGCGCTTGCCGTCGCGAAACGCCTCGCTCTGGCGGTAGCGGTTCCACATCTGCAGCGTGCGGCCCACGAACTGATAGCCGCCCGGACCTTCCATACCATAGACGCACAGGTAGGCCCCGCCGATGCCCACGGCGTTTTCGGGCGTCCAGGTGCGTGCGGGATTGTACTTGGTGGTGACCAGGCGATGGCGCGGATCCAGCGGTGTGGCGACCGGCGCGCCCAGGTAGACATCGCCCAGTCCCATGACGACGTAGCTCGCCGCGAACACGGTACGGCGCACGTCGTCGACCGAATCCAGGCCATTGATGCGACGGATGAACTCAATGTTGCTCGGACACCAGGGCGCATCGGCGCGCACCGACTGCATGTAGCGCTCGATCGCCAGTCGGGTTGCCGGATCGTCCCACGATAAGGGCAGATGCACGATGCGGCTGGCCACCTCGATGTCATCGATCGGCGGCAGCGCTTGCTCCTGCCGCAAGAGCGACTTGAGCAGACGAGCGCGGCTGCACCGGCGAGGATCAAAATGCACTTGCAAAGAGCGCACGCCGGGGGTCATATCGATGATACCCGGCAGCTGCGCGGCGCTCAGGGCATCGAGCAGCGCCTGCACGCGAAATCGCAACGCCAGATCCAGTGTCGGCTCACCGTACTCGATCAGCAGATTGTCTTCGCCCGATTGTCGATAGCAGATCTGTGGGCGCGAGGCGTTCGCAGGCACTTGCAGCACGATGGCATGCAGCGCCGACACGCTTCGGGTACGCCGCGTACGCGGCGTGCGCTCGGCGATAAGCTCAACGCCGCTGAGCGTGCGGATCGACTCATCCTGCTGCAATAACATGCGTCGCGCCTGCTCGGCGTTGATCGCGTGAAAGCGCAGTGTATCGCCCGGTCGCAGCTGCCCAACCTTCCACTGATCGGCAAGTGCGATGGCCGCTGGGCATACAAAGCCGCCCAGGCTCGGACCGTCCGGCCCCAGGATGACCGGCATGTCACCGGTGTAATCAATGGCGCCTATGGCGTAGGCATTGTCGTGAATGTTGGACGGGTGCAATCCAGCCTCGCCGCCATCGCGGCGCGCCCACTGCGGCTTCGGGCCGATCAGGCGCGTACCGGTGCGGCTGGAGTTGTAGTGCACCTGCCAGTCGGTCCTGAAGAATGTCTGGATGTCCTCCTCGGTAAAGAAGTCGGGCGCCCCCTGTGGTCCGTAAGTCACCGCGATGTCCCAGTGCCCGGCGTAGCGCGGCTGCAGTGCATCGGGCAACGACGGCAGGCTGGACGCCATCGACGCACCGGCGGCCACGCGCAACACATCACCGCGGCGCAATGCCCGGCCCGCATGACCGCCGAATTGTCCCAGCGTGAAGGTCGCACGACTGCCCATGTAGGCCGGCACGTCGAAGCCGCCCCGCACCGCGAGGTAGGCGCGCTGTCCCGGCCCTTCGATGGCGCCGAGCTGCAGCACGCTGCCAGCCGGCACCGTCACCGCAGTCCACCATTCAAGCGGCTGGCCATCCAGCAGCGCGCGCATGCGTGCACCGGTCAGCGCGATTTGCGCAGCGCAGGCGAATTTCAGCTGCGGGCCCGCCACGGTGAGTTCCAGGGCTGGGCAGTCTGCGGAATTATTCAGCAGGCGGTTCGCGAGCCGGAAGGCCAACGGGTCCATCGGTCCGGATGGCGGTACGCCTACGTCCCAGTGACCCTGCCGTCCGGGCCAGTCCTGTATCGTCGTGTGAGTTCCGGGCTGCAGCACCTCGATGGTTTGCGACTGGAATGCCAGAGCATCGAGCCAGTGCGTCGTCAAGGTGGCGTGGCGAAATTGCGGCTGCTGCAGCAGCATGCGCAGGTATTCACGGTTGGTTTCGATGCCATAGATGGCGCTGTCGGCAAGCGCGTCGTCCAGCTGCTCAATGGCGGCCTCGCGCGTATCGGCATGCGCGATCAGCTTGGCCAGCATCGGATCGTAGTGCGCTGAGACCTCGGCGCCGGTTTCAATCCAGCTGTCGACCCGCAGCGTACCGGCAAGCTGCACCTGCGAGAGCAGGCCGCTCGAGGGACGAAACGTGCGTGCGGGGTCCTCGGCGTAAAGACGCGCTTGTATCGCCACCCCGCCAGGGGCGTGTTGATAGGCGCGCAGCGGCTGCATTTCGTTTGCGGCCAGGCGCAGCATCCATTCCACCAGATCGATGCCAGTGACCGCCTCGGTCACACCGTGCTCGACCTGCAGGCGCGTGTTGACCTCGAGGAAGTAGAAGGCCGTGGCCGCATCGGCCGCACTGGCAGCGCGGTCGGCATCCACGATGAACTCGACCGTGCCGGCCGAACGGTAGCTGACCGCCTGGCCGAGCCGCACCGCCGCGGCGCTGAGCTGCGCGCGCAGCAACGGGTGCAACCCCGGCGCCGGCGTTTCCTCAATGATCTTCTGGTTGCGCCGCTGGGTCGAGCAATCGCGCTCACCCAGTGCGATAACCTCACCCTCGCCGTCGCCAAAGAGCTGCACCTCGATGTGACGCGCGCGCACGACGTACTTCTCGAGGAAGACGCCAGCGTCGCTGAAATGGCTGCCGGCGAGGCGGCGCACGCTGTCGAAGGCGGCGTGCAACTGCGATGCATCGGCGCATTGCTGCATGCCGATGCCGCCACCGCCGGCGGTGCTCTTGAGCATGACCGGATAGCCGATGCGCTCGGCCGCACTCAGCGCCTCTTTGGCATCGGCCAGAAGTGCGCTGCCCGGCAGCAG
Source organism: Steroidobacteraceae bacterium (assembly GCA_049515055.1). Taxonomy (GTDB): domain Bacteria; phylum Pseudomonadota; class Gammaproteobacteria; order Steroidobacterales; family Steroidobacteraceae; genus FEN-1191. The sequence goes on from JBEKUL010000008.1 coordinate 36,128, forward strand.
CGGCAAGGCGTTGGCCGCGGCGAGTGCGCGCGCCGTGTGTTTGAGCCCAAAGTCGCGGATCTGCGCCGGCGTCGGACCGATGAAGACAATGCCGCTGCGTGCACAATCCTGCGCGAATTGCGCGTTTTCGCTCAGAAAGCCGTATCCAGGATGGATCGCCTGCGCGCCCGTCGCGATGGCCGCCTCGATGATGCGATCGGCGCGCAGGTACGAGTCGGCCGCCGCGGCGCCGCCGATGCAAATCGCCTCATCGGCCTCGCGCGCGTGCCGGCTGAGGCTGTCGGCCTCGGAATAGACGGCCACGGATGCGATGTGCAGTCGGCGCAGCGTGCGTTCAATACGGCAGGCAATCGCGCCGCGGTTGGCAATCAACACTTTCTCGAACATCCCGGAACCTCGAGCTCTGACGGGATGTTCAGCCCGTGGCCCAGATCAGTATCTGTATCGGTGTCGGATTGTAGGCGTTGCAGGGATTGTTGAGTTGCGGGCAATTGGAGATCAACACCAGCACGTCCATCTGCGCTCGCATCTGCACATAGCGGCCAGCCGCGGAGATGCCGTCGGCAAAGTGCAGCTCCCCCGCGCTCGTTACCGGCACATTCATGAAGAAGTTGATGTTGCTCGGCAGGTCGCGCTTGTTCAGGCCGCGGTCGTGGCGCGCCAGCGCCAGCAGAAAATTATCGCGGCAGGCGTGCATGTGGCGCGTTTCGAGCGCATAGCGCACGGTATTGCTCTCCGCCGAGCAGGCGCCGCCGAGCGTATCGTGGCGCCCGCAGGTGTCCTCGGTGATTGTCAGCATGGTCGCGCCCAGGTTGGAGCGCAGCTGCGTGCCCGTCGTCAGGTAGATGTTGCCCTGCGCGCGGATCGTATCCACCGCGCTATAGCGTTCCTCGTAGTGCTGAGCGTTGTAGAACAACGTATCGACGGCCTGATTGCCCTCGAGATCCACGATGCGCAGGATCTGCCCGCGCTCGACGTTGCCGAGCCACGGCTCGCCGGCGGCGACGATCTCATCGTGGATGGCGGCAACGGGGCGCGTCATGCGAGAAACATCATCTCGGTATTTTGAAAGCCGCGTGCGTTCTCGCCGCAGCGTTCGCGACAGCCATCGTGCTGGGGCGCAGGGCCGGAGTACCAGGCTCGCAGGCGCACCGAGCGCGGACGATATTGCGGGTCCGGATCGAGCGGATGCTGGCAGGTCGAGAGCACTAGCAAGGTGTGCATCTCGAAGCGCAGATCGACGTAATCGCCGGCGCGGCAATGCTGCGCGTGAAAGTGCAGCGCGCCGCTCTCAGCCACCGTCACACGCGTGAAGAAGTTGATATTTGCGATCAGGTCGCGCTTACCCAGTCCGTATTTGCCCAGCTCATTGAGCATGCTGTCGCGGCCGTTCTTATGAAAGTCGTTGCGCTGCTCCTGGAAGCGGCTCGCGCCATATCGGCTTGTGACCAGGGCGGCGTCCGACACACCGCAGATCGTGTCGTGCCAGCCGCAGGTGTCGGCGGTGATCGAGCACAGAATGCGGCCCATGTCCGAGTAACACACGCAACCGGCAGCCAGAAAGGCGGTGTGCTGCGCCTTGAGCGTATCGGCCATGTTGTAGCGCTCGAGCAAGGATTCGAAGTTATAGAGCATCGCCGCGACATTGGCTCCAGCCTCCAGTGCCTCGATGCGCAGTGAAGTGCCGCGGCGCAGAACGCCCGACCAATGCTCGCCCTGCTGCAGGGTTTGCGTCCAAAGTGGTGCTGCTGCCTCACTGGCCATGCCTACACGCTAGTGCAAGCGGGGCGGATTCGTAAAGGCCTTGCACCAAGGATGCCCAGCCGCGCCCGGCGCGGCACCGCAGGGGTGCGGGATGCGGGCAAATCGGGGCTGCGCGGCGCCGCGCACGCGGCACGAGGCTTGCAGAACAGCGTGCGGCATTGGACAGTTGGATCCGCATTAGTCAAATCAGGAGCGTGGTGAGTGCAGATCCTGCAGCCGCTATCAGCCCGGGCGAAGCTGCTCATCGGCATTGCGTCCTTCGTGCTGCCAGTGCTGCTCTGGAGTGCCGTGAGCTATGTACCCTGGCTCTGGCATCCGCAGATCATGATCACCGATCCAGGATCAGTGAGCTACCTGGAGGTCGGCGCGCATCTTCCGCGCGCCGCCTTCGCAAGCGAAGTCGCTGACGCGCAGCAGGAGCATCGCGCGCCGCCACGGGGCGTGCGCGCCAATCCGATCTATCTGCCCACTCCAGGCCAGGTGCTGGCCGCCTTCTACACCTCATTCACTACTCCACCGCCGACCCGGGATGGCCAATGGCTGCATCAGAGCCTCTGGCACAGCATTCAGATCATCTTCTGGGGATTCACGATCTCCTCGGTGCTGGGCGTGCCGATCGGCGTACTGTGCGGCGCCTACGCCTCCATCGCGCGCTTGAACGAGCCGTTCATCGAGTTCTTTCGCTACCTGCCGGCACCGGCCTTCGGCGCATTGGCAGTCGCGATCCTGGGCATCTACGATGGTCCCAAGATCGCCGTAATCGTGATCGGCACTTTCTTCCAGCAGGTGCTGATCATTGCCAATACCACGCGCAAGCTCGATCCGGCTTTGCTCGAGGCCGCGCTGACACTCGGTACACGCAGCCGCCAGTTGCTCATGCGCGTTGTGGTTCCCGGCATCTTGCCGGATCTGTACCGTGATCAGCGCATCCTGCTCGGTTGGGCCTGGACTTACCTGATCGTGGCGGAGCTGATCGGCACGACTTCGGGTATCACCTGGTTCATCACCCAACAGGCTCGCTATCAGCACTTTCCGAATGTCTACGCGGCCATTGCAATGATCGGCATCCTTGGCCTCGGCATCGACAACATCCTGGCTTTCATCGGGCGCCGGCTCTTTCCGTGGGAGCGCACGCTGGCCACGACCGCCTGATATGCTGATGGACGCCGTGACCGAGACCATGAAAGATATCGTGCTGCCGAGTGAGTTGCTGCCCTCGTACCGGCAGCAGTCCGACGCCGTGCGAGCGCGCTTCAAGCGCCTGAAGGCACGCGAAGTGATTCTGACCGTCTCGCATCTGGATAAGAACTTCGAGCGCGCCGGGCGCAGCATCGTGGCGCTCAAGGACATCAATCTGCAGACCTACAGGCGCGAGTTTCTCTGCGTCGTGGGTCCCTCGGGCTGCGGCAAATCGACACTCGCGCGCATACTCGCCGGGCTCGAGCGACATACCTCGGGAGAGGTGTTGTTGCAGGGCCGAGCGGTCAACGGCCCGGGCAAGGATCGGGGCATGGTCTTTCAGGGCTACACGCTCTTTCCATGGCTCACGGTCAAGAAGAACGTGATGTTTGGGCTCGAGGTCAATGGCAATGGCAGGCTCGACTCCGAGCGCGAAGCCATGCAGTGGCTCGATCTGATCGGACTGGAGAAATTCGCTGATGCCTATCCGGCCCAGCTCTCAGGCGGCATGAAGCAGCGGGTCGCGATCGTGCGCGCGCTGGCAAACCAGCCTCGTATCCTGCTCATGGATGAGCCCTTCGGCGCGCTCGATGCGCAGACGCGCGCGCGCATGCAGGCTCATCTGCTGGAGATCTGGCGCAAAATCGACATCACGATCGTCTTTATCACCCACGACCTGGACGAGGCCATCTACCTGTCGGACCGCATCCTGGTGCTCTCGGCGCACCCGGGGCAGGTGCAAGAGCTCATCGAGGTGCCGGTGCCGCGGCCGCGACATATCGCGCAGTTCGTCAGCCCAGAGTTTCTGGCTACCAAAGCGCGCCTCGAAGAGCTCATTTACATCGCGGGGCACGATAGCGCGGCGGAAGAGGACTATCCGATGATGAGGCGCATGACCGACGTCGCGGATAACGTGGAGTAGAGAGCTTAGGGCACAGTACTCGTGAGCGTGCGGCCAGTGCTACGCATGGGCGATCAGCGCCTGTGGCAAGTCAGCGAGCCGGTGCGTGCGCTGGGCACGGCGGCGCTGCGCGAGCTATTGGTCGATATGCAGGACACCATGCGCGCCCTTGATGGCGCAGGGCTCGCCGCGCCGCAGATCGGCGTGCCATGGCGCGTCGTGATCTTCGGCACCGGCGCCCCCAACCCGCGCTATCCGCAGGCCGAGATCGTGCCAGCCACGGTGCTGATCAATCCAAAGCTCGAGCCGATCGGAGAGGAGCTCGAATCGGGCTGGGAGGGCTGCCTGTCGGTGCCGGGCATGCGCGGCTGGGTCCCGCGCTATTGTACCCGATGCGCATCACCGATTTGCGACAGTTTGGTTTCAATGAGGAATTGTTTCCCGGTCAGCCGGTTCAGGACGAGTAGCGCAGCCGCAGCCGCGCTCAATACTCAATCAGTGCGCCGGGCCTCGAATGAGCTCAGCGCGCCCGCCGCATCGACTTCGAGGCAAAGCTCAATGGGCCGGCAGCAGATCTGGCAGTCCTCGATATAGCTCGCTGAGCCAGCCGAGCAATCCGCCAGCGTCTCGAACTGCTCGCCGCAGTACGGGCAGTGCACGGGCAGGAATTGCGTGCCGGGTGGGTTCGCGCCCGAAGGCTCAAATACCGGCTCGAGGCCATAGAGTGCGTCGATCTTTTCGGGGTCGAGGTTGGGAATCGGAGCTGGGGGGCGCTGGCCGGCCATGCGGCGAGCCTAACAAAGCCACGGCGCGATCGCGTAAAATCCTCGCCCCCTTGCCCAGCTGCGCACCCAGATGACAAACGCGAAGCCGAATTCGCTCGATCAGTCGCTGGCCGAGCTGCATGCCAAGCTCGCTGGCGCGCATCGACTGGATGAAAGCTCCAGAAAGCTGCTGCACGATGTCCTGCAGGACATTGAGCGGCTGTTGCGCGAGCCGCGCCAAACGCGCCGCGCGCCCCAGCTCGGCGCGGCGCGGCGTCTCGAGACGCTCGCGGTTGGCTTCGACGCCGATCATCCCGCGCTGGCCGCGAGCCTGCGCGAATTCATCGATCTGCTGGGGCGCGCCGGCCTCTGAAGCTGCGCGGCCTCTGACCCTACTGAGCGGTGCGGGCGCCGGTGTGCTGCTGGATCCTTGTCTGGATCGAAGCGAGCACCTGCGGTAACTGCGCCTTCTGCGCCGGCGTCAATACGCCGTAGATCTGCTTGTCGATCTGGCTGCGCTGCGCTACCAGATTGCTGGCTCGCGTCTGAGCTGCCTGCAGTGCGGCGGCGTAGTTGGGATCACCAGGATTGTGCAACGCAGCGAAATTCTGGCCAACCGACTGCCGCAGCGAGGCGCTTTGTGAGCGCGCGGTTTTCAGAATCTGATGCACCTGATCTCTCTGATCGGCCGTGAGGTTAAGTCGTCGCAAGGCCCCGCCGAGCAGGAAGTGCGCGCGCCGCGCGCGATGAAAATGCCCGCCATGGCCCCGATGGCCCCGATGGCCCCGATGGCGCCAGCCATGCTCACCGTTATAGCCGCCATGAGAGTCCTGAGCAGAGGGTGCAGCCGTGCTGGAGTCGCTGGTGGTCGCAGCCACTACCCCGCCAACCAGGCCGACGCTGGCCACCGCCGCCATCAGCCAGTTTGTTCGATTGTTCATAATCTCGATTACCTCTGAAAGCTTGCGCATTCAACGTTAAAACGTTGGAGTATCGAGAAGGTGGACCGCACCGGTTCAGAAATGTTCCGGACGTAAGCGCGCTAGACCGAAATCGCATCCTCGCGCGCATCGCGTTTGCGCTCGTGCCCGGACAGACGCCGCTTGCGGATGCGGATGCTGCGCGGTGTGACCTCGACGAGCTCATCCTCGGCGATGAACTCGACCGCATACTCCAGAGTCAAGGGGATCGGCGGGGTCAGTACGATCGCCTCGTCTTTGCCGGCAGCCCGGATGTTCGTGAGTTTCTTGGTCTTGATCGGGTTGACGATCAAGTCATTCTCGCGGCTGTGAATGCCGATGATCATGCCCTCATACAGCTTCTCGCCAGGGCTCACGAACAGACGCCCGCGCTCCTGCAGTGCGAACAGTGCATAGGCCACAGCCTCGCCATCCTCGTTGCTGATCAGCACGCCGTTGTGCCGATCGGGAATCTCGCCTTTGACGGCCGCATAGCCATCGAAGACGTGACTGATCAGGCCCGTGCCGCGCGTCAGAGTCATGAATTCGCCCTGAAACCCGATCAGTCCGCGCGCCGGTACCCGGTACTCCAGACGCGCGCGACCCGTGCCATCGATGACCATATCGGTCAGCTCGGCGCGCCGTGCGCCCAGTGCCTCCATGACGCCGCCCTGATGGGCTTCCTCCATGTCCACGGTCAGCGCCTCGAATGGCTCGAGCACCTCGCCGTCGACGATTTTCCTGAGCACCTGGGGTTTGCCGACCGCGAGCTCGTAGCCCTCGCGGCGCATGGTCTCGACCAGGATTGTCAGGTGCAGTTCGCCGCGGCCCAGTACGCGGAAGACGTCGGCGTCGGCAGTGTCCTCGACTCGCAGTGCGACATTGCTCTGCAATTCGCGATGCAGGCGCTCGCCGATCTGCCGACTGGTCACGAACTTGCCCTCGCGGCCCGCAAGCGGCGAAGTATTGACCTGGAAATTCATCGCCAGCGTGGGTTCATCGATCTGAATGGGTGGCAGACCCTGCGGGTTTTCAAGATCGCAGATGGTCAGGCCGATGTTGACGTCGGCGATGCCCGTGACCGCCACGATGTCCCCGGCAGCCGCCTGCTCGACCGATACTCGACGCAACCCCTTGAACGTCAGCACCTGGCCGATCTTTGCCACCCCGCGATCTTGCGTGCCCTCGCGCAGTGCGACGTTGCGCCCGGCGCGCAGCGTGCCCTGCCTGATGCGCCCGATGCCGATGCGACCGACATAGGAGTTGTAGTCGAGCGTCGAGATCTGCAACTGCAGCGGGGCATCCACGTCGGTGGGAGGCGGCGGCACGTGCTGCAGGATCGCCTCGAACAATGCGGTCATGTCCGGGTCGCGTCGCGTCACGTCCGTGCTGGCCCAACCCTGCAACGCCGAGGCGTAAATGACCGTAAAATCCAGCTGCGCATCGGTGGCGCCGAGCTTATCGAAGAGCTCGAAGGTGCGGTCGACAACCCAGCCCGGTCGCGCGCTTGTCCGGTCAATCTTGTTTACGACCACGATGGCCTTGAGGCCGAGCGCGAGCGCCTTGCGGGTCACGAAGCGCGTCTGCGGCATCGGTCCTTCGACCGCATCGACCAGCAGCAGCACGCCGTCGACCATGGACAGTACGCGCTCGACCTCGCCGCCGAAGTCAGCGTGACCCGGGGTATCGACGATGTTGATGCAGGTGCCGCCGTATTCGATGGCGCAATTTTTGGCGAGGATCGTGATGCCGCGCTCGCGCTCGATGTCGTTCGAGTCCATGACGCGCTCGCCGACCTGCTCGTGGGCTTCAAAGGTGCCCGATTGCTTCAGCAGGCAGTCGACCAGCGTGGTTTTGCCGTGATCGACGTGGGCAATGATCGCGATATTGCGGATCGGGCGTTGCATCGGACTGGCGCAGCTGGGGCCGGACTTAAAAAGGGCGCCGAGGGTAGCAGAAGGAGGGGGGCACTGTTAAACTATTTGGCGAAGAGTGATAAGGATATGTTTATATGTTTAAGGGTTCTGTGGCCAGCGACGATCTGGGCCAGGTTGTGCGTGCGCTCAAGAGCGCAGCCGAGCCGACCCGACTGCGCCTGCTGGTACTGCTGAGCCACGGGGAGCTCACGGTCGGTGAGCTGTGCCAGGTGCTCGGCCAGAGCCAGCCGCGCATTTCCCGCCACCTGCGTGTGCTCACAGAGGCAGGGCTGCTGGACCGATTTCGCGAGCAGCAATGCGTTTACTACCGCGCGCCGGTTCGTGGCCGCAACCTCGAGTGGCTGCGGCAGCTGCTGTCGATGACTCACCCCGACACCGTCATGCTCAAGCGCGACCGCGAACGAGCCGGCGAGGTCGTGCGGCGGCGGGCGGCTGCCGCAGCCCAGCAATTGACCCAGAGCCATGCGGAGGGCGGCGCGAACTGGCGCGAGACGTCGGCAGGCGCACCGCGCGAGGAGCTCGCTGCCCTATTGCTCGCGGAACTGGGCCCCTCGAGCATCGGGGAGATGCTCGATATCGGAACGGGCTCGGGGCTGATGATGGAGATTCTCGGCCCGTGCGCACAGCGCGCGATCGGGATCGATATTTCTACGCCCGCACTGCGGCTGGCGCGCACGCGCGTGCACGGCGTGGGCTTGAGCCACTGCGAGTTCCGGCGCGGCGACATGTATGGCCTGTCCTGGGACCGCGGCAGCTTCGATACCGTGACCATAGATCGCGTACTGGCCACGGCCGCGCGACCCATTGACGCCGTCATCGAGGCCGCGCGCGTGCTGCGTCCCACAGGCCGGCTGGTAGTGATCGAGGATTTTGAGCACTTGGCCGCCTGTGCGATCGACAATCCGCTCGCTCACTTGCGCCGTTGGCTGGCATATGCCGGCTTCGATACGGCGCGCTTGTGTCCCTGCGATCTGTCCGCGCGCCATGTCATCGTCGCGCTGGCTCAATTTGCGCAACCGGCCGGGGCGGTGCGCGAGGCATTACGGCGCCCTGAGCAGATTGTCATCTCCCGTCAGAGCTCGCAGCGCGCATGAGCGCCTCGAGCCTCGTCGGTCGCATCGGCAGCAGCCTGAGCGTGCGCGCTCGCCCGGTGCAGGTCTCGTTCGAGTTCTTTCCGCCGGGCGACGAGAAAATGGAGCTCACACTGTGGCAGTCGATTCAGCGCCTGTTGCCGCTTGCGCCACGCTTCGTCTCGGTCACCTATGGCGCCGACGGCTCCACGCGCGAGCGCACCCATCAGGTGGTCACGCGCGTGCTGCGCGAGACCCCGCTCACACCTGCACCGCATCTGACCTGCATAGGCACGGATCGCGAGCACATTCTGGAAATCGCACGCGGCTACTGGCAGGCCGGGATCCGCCACATCGTCGCACTGCGTGGCGATGCGCCGCAGGGCAGCGGCGCCTACCGGCCTCATCCGCAGGGCTTTGCCTACGCGGTGGATCTGGTGCGCGGGCTCAAGCGTGTCGGGGACTTTGAGATCTCCGTGGCCGCATACCCCGAAGTGCATCCGGAGGCCCCGAATGCGGAGTTTGATCTGACCAATCTCAAGGCCAAGATCGATGCCGGGGCCAGTCGCGCCATCACGCAATTTTTCTTCGACAGCGACGTGTTCCTGCGTTTTCGCGATCGCTGCGCAGGGGCTGGAATCAAGGCAAGCCTCGTGCCCGGAATCCTGCCGATCACGCGCTTTCCGCAGATGTTGCGCTTTGCCGCGCGCTGCGGTGCCAAGGTGCCCGATTGGCTGCGCGAGCGCTTCGAGGGCCTGGACGAGGACGCCGACACACGCCGCCTGATCGCTGCGGCCTTCGCGATCGGACAGGTCGAGACTTTAGCGCGCGAGGGCGTGGATGAGTTTCATTTCTACACGCTCAATCGCGCCGATCTGACCTACGCCATCTGCCACGCGTTGGGCGTACGTGCGCCTGCGGCCGAGCCGCCGGCGCGGCTGGAGCAGCGCGCATGAGCCGCGCGCAGCGGCTGGAGCAATTCAGGCGCCTGCTCCTGCAGCGCATCCTCGTGCTCGACGGTGCCATGGGCACGATGATCCAGGCCAGCAAGCCGGATGAGGCCGCCTATCGTGGTCAGCGTTTCCGCGATTGGCCCAGCGACCTCAAGGGCAACAATGATCTGCTCACGCTCACGCAGCCGGCGCTGATTCGCGAGATCCACGGCAAGTATCTGGCCGCGGGTGCCGACATCATTGAGACCAATACCTTCAATTCGAGCGCCCCATCGCTCAGCGATTACCGCATGGAGGGCCTGGTCGCAGAGCTGAACCTGTCGGCCGCCAGACTGGCGCGCGAGAGCGCTGATCACTATGCCGAGCGTACCGGGCAGCCGCGCTTCGTCGCCGGCGCGATCGGCCCGACCAGTCGCACCGCCTCGCTCTCACCGAGCGTGAATGATCCGGGTTTTCGTAACATCACTTTCGATCAATTGGTCGCGACCTACAGCGAGGCGACGGCGGCGCTGATCGAAGGCGGTGTGGATCTGCTGCTGATCGAGACCGTGTTCGACACGCTCAACGCCAAGGCCGCCTTGTTTGCCGTGCGCCGGACCTTCGAGCACACAGGCACCGAGCTGCCGATCATGGTATCGGGCACGATTACCGATGCGTCGGGTCGCACGCTCTCGGGCCAGACCGTGGAAGCGTTTTGGAATTCGATCCGGCACGCCCAGCCGACGGTCGTCGGTTTGAACTGCGCGCTCGGCGCCAGGCAACTGCGACCCTATGTCGAGGAGCTCTCGGGGCTCGCGGATGTGGCGGTTTGCGCCTATCCGAACGCCGGGCTGCCCAATGCCTTCGGCGAATACGATGAGCAGGCGTGCGAGACCGCCGATCTGATTCGCGAGTTTGCCGCGCAGGGCCTGGTCAACATCGTCGGCGGCTGCTGTGGCACGACCGCCGAACACATCGCGCATATCCGCGACGCGGTGGCGACATTGCCGACGCGTATCGTGCCGCGACGAGCCCCACGCTGCCGACTGGCCGGGCTCGAGGCGCTCGATATCGGTCCCGACAGCCTGTTCGTTAACGTCGGGGAGCGCACCAACGTCACGGGCTCGGCCAGATTTCGCCGCCTGATCGAAGCCGATGACTACGCGGGCGCACTGGATGTCGCGCGCGCGCAAGTGGCCAGCGGCGCGCAGATCATCGATGTGAACATGGATGAGGGGATGCTCGATTCCCAGGCGGCGATGGTGCGATTCCTGCATCTGATCGCCTCCGAGCCCGATATCGCGCGCGTTCCGGTCATGATCGATTCCTCGAAGTGGTCGGTCATCGAAGCCGGGCTCAAGTGCCTGCAGGGCAAGGGCATCGTCAATTCGATCAGCCTGAAGGAGGGCGAGGCGTCCTTTCTCGCCCAGGCGCGCCTGGTGCGCGCCTACGGCGCCGCTGTGGTCGTCATGGCATTCGATGAGCAGGGTCAGGCCGACAGCGCCGCGCGCAAGGTCTCGATCTGCGAGCGCTGCTATCGGTTGCTGGTCGAGCAGGCCGGCTTTCCGCCCGAAGACATCATTTTCGATCCCAACATCTTTGCGGTCGCCACCGGCATCGAGGAGCACAACCGTTACGCACTGGATTTTCTGGAGGCCACCGCGGCGATTCGCGAACGCTGTGCATACGCGCTGATCAGCGGCGGCGTCAGCAACGTGTCCTTCTCGTTTCGCGGCAACGAGCCGGTGCGCGAGGCCATGCACTCGGTGTTTCTGTACCACGCAATTCGCGCCGGCATGAGCATGGGCATCGTCAACGCCGGACAGCTCGCGATCTACGAGCAGATCGAGCCGGAGCTGCGGGAACGCGTCGAGGACGTGATTCTGAATCGCCGCCCCGATGCCACCGAGCGCTTGCTGGAGATCGCGGCGCGCTATCGCGGCGAGGCGGGCGCCCGGCGGGTCGAGGACCTGGCCTGGCGCGAATGGCCGGTGGCCAAACGTCTCGAGCACGCGCTGGTGCGCGGCATCGACGAGTACGTGGTCGAGGACACCGAGGAGGCGCGCGGACAGTTCGAGCGACCACTGCAGGTCATCGAGGGACCTCTGATGGCTGGCATGAACGTCGTGGGCGATCTGTTCGGCGCGGGCAAGATGTTCCTGCCGCAGGTGGTCAAGTCCGCGCGCGTGATGAAGAAGGCCGTGGCGCATCTGATTCCGTACATAGAACTCGAGAAGACCGCGAGCGGCGGCGAGGGGCGTCGCTCGGCCGGACGCATCGTGATCGCGACCGTCAAGGGCGACGTGCACGACATCGGCAAGAACATCGTCGGCGTCGTGCTCCAGTGCAACAACTTCGAGGTCATGGATCTGGGCGTAATGGTCGCCTGCGACAAGATCCTCGAGGCCGCGCGCCGCGAGCAGGCCGACATGATCGGGCTGTCGGGCCTCATTACGCCCTCGCTCGACGAGATGGTGCACGTGGCGCGCGAAATGCAGCGCCAGGGTTTCACGCAGCCGTTATTGATCGGCGGCGCGACTACTTCTCCAGCCCATACTTCCGTGCGTATCGATCCGCAATACGAAGGTCCGGTCGTCTACGTCAAGGATGCCTCGCGCGCAGTCGGAGTGTGCCAGGAGCTCATCGAGCCGACCTCGCGCGCTGCCTTCACACAGCGGGTCAAGGCCGAGCATGCCCAAAGACGCACCCAGCACGGCTCGCGTCGCGTCAAGTCGCCGCAGCACTCGCTGGCGCAGGCCCGAGCCAACGCACCGCGGCTGGACTGGAGCGGCTATGTGCCGCCGGTGCCGCGAATGCTCGGCGTGCGCGCTTTTGAGGACTACCCGGTCGAGGAGCTGGCGCGCTTTATCGACTGGACGCCGTTCTTTCATGCCTGGGAGTTGCGCGGAAAATATCCCGATATCCTGACCGATGCGCAGTACGGGGAGCAGGCGGACAGTTTGTACGCCGATGCGCGCAAGATGCTGCGAACGATCATTCGCGAGCACTGGCTGCAGCCGCGCGCGGTCTTCGGTTTGTTTCCGGCCAACTCGCTCGATGATGACGTCGAGCTCTATGCGGACGATGCGCGCGGCACTGCGCTGGCACGGGTGCACTTTCTGCGCCAGCAGAAGGATCTGCCGGAGGGCAAGCCGCACGTGGCGTTGGCGGATTTTGTCGCCCCCAAGGCATCACATTTGCGCGACTATCTGGGCGCCTTCGCGGTCAGCACCGGCCAGGGAATCGAGGCGCCGCTGCGGCGCTTCGAGGCGGCGCATGATGATTACTCGGCCATCATGCTCAAGGCGCTGGCCGATCGGCTCGCCGAGGCTTTTGCCGAGCGGCTGCACGAGCGCGTGCGGCGCGAGTTCTGGGGCTACGCGCCCGAGGAAAAGCTCAGCAATGAGCAGCTGATACGCGAGGAGTATCGCGGAATTCGCCCGGCGCCGGGCTACCCGGCCTGTCCGGACCATACCGAAAAGGCGACAATCTGGCACCTGCTAGACGTCGAGCAACGCGCCGGCATACGGCTGACCGAGTCCTTCGCGATGTATCCGACGGCCGCGGTCAGCGGCTTTTATTTTTCTCATCCCGAGGCGCGCTACCTGGCCGTCGGACGCATTGATCGCGATCAGGTGCTGGACTATGCCCGGCGCAAAGGCATGACGGTCCAGGAGGTCGAGCGCTGGCTCGCGCCCAACCTCGGCTACGAGCCCGAGCCGGCGCAATTGCTGCCGGCGTGATGCACGGGAGTCGGCCGCCGATGCCTGCCGAGGTGGGGGCCGCAGGTCGTGGCGCGGAGCTATGGCGCGGCTTCTTTGGCGTATTTCGCTACAGCCGCCGCGCGATCGACCTGGTCTGGAGCACCAATCGTGCGCTCCTGGTCGCGCTCGCATTGCTGACGCTGCTGGCCGGTCTGCTGCCGGCGGGCGTCGCCTGGATTGGCGGGCAGATCGTCGATGCGGTGGTCGCGGCCCGCAATCTCACGGGGCATGGGGCAGCGCGCGTGCTGCGCTTCGTGTGCATCGAGGGGGCGCTGGTCACGATGCTGGCCGGCGCGCAGCGCGGCCTCTCGCTGTGCCAGGCACTGTTGCGCGCGCAGCTCGGACAGCGCGTCAACGTCATGATCCTCGAGAAGGCGCTCACGCTCGAGCTCACGCATTTCGAGGACTCGGAGTTCTACGACAAGCTCACGCGTGCGCGGCGCGAGGCCTCGAGCCGGCCGCTGAGCCTCGTCATGCGCACTTTCGGCCTGATGCAGAACGCAATCTCGCTGCTCAGCTACGGCGCGCTGCTGGTGCGATTCTCGCCCTGGACGGTGTTGATTCTGCTGCTGGCGGGACTGCCCGCATTCATCGCCGAAGCCAAATTCTCGGGCGATGCCTTCCGGCTGTTTCGCTGGCGTTCGCCCGAAACGCGCATGCAGACTTATCTCGAGACCGTGCTCGCACGCGAGGATCACGCCAAGGAGGTCAAGCTGTTCGGGCTGGGCGCGCGATTGTTGCAGCGCTATCGCGATATCTATACACGGCTCTATCGCGAAGACCGCGCATTATCGATCCGCCGCGACAGCTGGGGGTTTGCGCTCAGTGTCATTGCGACCGCGACGCTGTACGGCGCTTACGCCTGGATCGCCGTCGCCACCGTACGCGACGCCATCACGCTCGGACAGATGACGAGGTATCTGCTGAGTTTCCGGCAGGGACAGGGCGCCGTCACCGCAATCCTCTCAGCCATCGGCGGTATGTACGAAGACAATCTCTATCTATCAACGCTGTATGAATTCCTCGAAACGGCGGTCGAGCCGCCCAGGGGCAACGCGGTGCATGGTCCTGATCGTGCGGACGGTGTGCGCTTCGAGCATGTCGACTTTACTTATCCGGGCGCATCGAGCCCCGCGCTCTTGGATATCAACCTGCACCTGCCGCCTGGCAGCAGCCTGGCGCTGGTCGGGGAAAATGGCTCGGGCAAAACCACGCTGATCAAACTGCTCACGCGCCTGTACAGTCCCGATTCCGGCCGCATACTGCTCGATGGGCTGCCGTTACCCGAATGGCAGGATGAGGCTCTCAAGGCACGAATCGGCGTCATTTTTCAGGACTTCACGCGTTATCAGATGCTGGTCGGAGAGAACGTCGGCGCCGGCGATGAGCGCTACTTCGAGGACGAGCAGCGCTGGCGCGCTGCGGCGGTTAAGGGGCGAGCCGAGGAATTCATCGATCGGCTGCCCGCGGGCTATCACACGCAGCTGGGTAAATGGTTTCGCTACGGCCAGGAGCTCTCGGGCGGCCAATGGCAGAAGATCGCGCTGGCGCGGGCCTTCATGCGCACGCAGGCCGACGTGCTGGTGCTCGATGAGCCGACCGCCTCCATGGATGCGCGCGCCGAGGCGGAGATCTTCGAGCACTTCCGCTCGCTGGCGCGCGAGCGCATAACGATTCTGATCTCCCACCGCTTCTCAACCGTGCGTATGGCCGACCAGATTGCGGTGCTCGATCAGGGCCGTATCATCGAGCGCGGCAGCCACGAGGAGCTGATGGCGCTCGGCGGGCATTATGCCCATTTGTTTGCGCTGCAGGCTCGTGGCTATCGTTGAGAGCGGCGCATTGCGCGCACCGGATCCCCACCCGCAACGCGAGCAGGTACACTAGGGTCTATGGACGAAGCCGACACCTTCGACTCTGCATTTTCCAGGGCCGTGGATCTGGGTAATCGCCTGGCGGGCAAGGACAAGGAAGCCGACCTCTGGGACATCGCCGATGGCCTGCTGGCTGGGGCGATTCAGTTCTGGCTGTACACACGCCAGCCCTGCGGGGATCCGCGCTGCGAAGACTGCGTGCCGATCAATACCGCCGAAGCGCGCCTCGGGGAACTCAAGCGACTCATGGATCAGTTGGCCGCCGAGAGCGAGTATTTCCATGCGCCGACCGATGCCAATGCGGGCCGCGCCTAGGCTATCAGGGCGCGCCAGGTCTTAGTGCGCGCTTGAGTGCGCGGCTGTGGCTTGTTGCCCGTCGCGCGGGCAGGTCGCTAGAATCGCGCGCGCTTATTTCCTCAAGCCAGTGAACCCACTTTGAACGATACCAGCAGCGCCACGACGATAATCACCGAAGTGGTCGTGATCGGCGCCGGCCCGGCCGGCCTGTTTCAGGTCTTTGAGCTCGGATTGCTCGGCATCAAAGCCCACGTGCTCGACTCGCTGAGTCAGCCCGGCGGCCAATGCACGGAGCTCTACCCGGACAAGCCGATCTACGACATCCCGGCGCTGCCCGTCTGCGGCGCGCAGGAACTGGTCGATCGGCTCATGCAGCAGATCAAGCCCTTCGGCGCGGGCTTCCATCTGGGCGAGGAAGCCATTGAGCTGCACCGCAAGGAGGACGGGCGCTTCCGCGTTGTGACCAGCGCGGGCACCGTGTTTGATGCGGGCGCTGTTGTGATTGCCGCAGGGGTGGGCTCGTTTCAGCCGCGCCGCCTGGTGGTGCCGGAGGTCGAGGCGTTCGAGGGCTCGCAGGTGCACTACCGAATCAAGAACGTCAGCGACTTCTACGGTCGCAAGCTGGTGATATTCGGCGGCGGGGATTCCGCGCTCGACTGGACGCTCGCGCTGACGCCCGAGGCGGCCAGTGTAGTGCTGGTGCACCGGCGCGCGGAGTTTCGCGCGGCGCCGGCCTCGGTCGCGCGCATGCAGGAGCTCGCAGCGCTCGGCAAGCTGCGTTTCATCGAGGGCTTGGTGCATGCGCTGTACAGCGATAGCGGCACGCTTCGGGGTGTGCAGATCAAGAGTGCGAGCGGGGAAATCGAGCTGCTCGAGGCCGAACACCTGCTGGTCTTCTTCGGACTCGCGCCCAAGCTTGGGCCGATTGCCGAATGGGGCCTCGACATCGACAAGCGCGCGATCAAGGTCGACACCGAAAAATTCGGCACGAACATTCCCGGCGTGTTCGCCATCGGCGATATCAACACCTATCCGGGCAAGAAGAAGCTGATCCTCTCGGGCTTTCACGAAGCGGCGCTCGCGGCCTTCGCGGTTCAGCACTACCTTTATCCAGCCAAAAAGCAGTTCCTGCAATACACCACCACCAGCCCGGCAATGCAAAGGCGCCTCGGCGTCACCAGCGCCTGATGCAAGCACCGCTGGCCGAGCTGTTGCGGCTGCTCGAGCTCGAACGCCTTGAGGTCAATTTATTTCGGGGCGAGAGCCGTGACATCGGCAGCCCGCAGGTGTTCGGTGGGCAGGTGCTGGGCCAGGCGCTGAGGGCTGCCTATGCCACGGTCGAGCCCGGACGCCAGGCGCACTCGCTGCATGCCTATTTTCTATTGCGCGGCGACTTCAACGCCCCGATTGTGTACTTCGTGGACCGCAGCCGCGATGGCCGCAGCTTCACGAATCGGCGTGTGACCGCTATCCAGCACGGCGAGCAGATCTTTAATATGGCCGCGTCGTTCCAATCGCCGCAGTCCGGCGTCGAGCACCAACTGCCCATGCCGCAGGTGCCTGAGCCGGAAACATTGCCGGATCTGGCGGCGCTGCCGAGCAGCACCCTCGCTCGCCTGGCGCCTGCGATGCGCCGCTACTACGAGCGCGCTCAGCCGTTCGAGTTTCGCCTTTGTGAGAGCGACGATATGCTCGAGCCGCGCAACGCCCCGCCGCTACAGCACGTGTGGATCCGAGCCCTCGACCGGCTGCCCGATGATGATTCCTTGCATCGCTGCCTGTTTGCCTATGTGTCTGATTTTCATCTGCTCAATGCGGCCGCGCGCCCGCATGCGCAGAGTTTTTTGAGTCGCACGGTGGTGCGGGCGAGCATTGATCACGCCATGTGGTTTCACAGGCCGATGCGTGTCGACGAGTGGCTGCTCTACGCCATCGACAGTCCGAGCGCCTCGGGTGCGCGCGGCTTCGCGCGCGGCAGCGTGTTCATGCGCGATGGCCGGCTGGTCGGCAGCACGGCGCAGGAAGGCTTATTGCGCGTGCTCGAGCCCGGGGATTCCGGCCACTAATGCGCGGAGCGCTTGCGCGACTCCTCAGCCGCGTAAAAGCGCAATACGGCGACGGCCAGTGACATGATCACCGGGCCGAGGATCAAACCGGAAACTCCGAAGGCTTCCAGTCCCCCGAACAGCGCGATGAACGTCAGCAGGGCCGGCATGGCGGCGCCTCCGGTGAGCCGCGGCCGGATCACATAGTCGCAGGCTGCCGCGACCAACAGCGCTCCCCACGCAAACTCGATGATGGCTGCGACCGGACGCCCGGTGGCAAACAGATAAAGCGCGGCCGGTACCCAGATCAACAAGGTGCCGACCGCCGGTACCAGCGAGGCCAGCATGGTAGCGATACCGAAGAAAATCGGGTGCGGAACCCCCGTCAGCCAGAAGCCGATAGCGGCAAGCACGCCCTGCGCAAGTCCCGTGAGCACGGCACCCAGTACCGTCGTGCGCCCAACGCGCCGGAATTCAGCGAGCAGCGATCGGGTGTAGTGAGACTCGAGCGGTGCAACCACGACCACGGCCGACACCATGCGCGACCAGTACATCAATACCAGGTGCATCGCCAGCGCGGCGAAGAACATTCCGAGAATTGCAGCAAAGGTACGCGAGGCCAGTGCGCCCGCTATGGCAGCTGAGCGTGACGCGATCTCACCCGCTCCTGCTTCCAGGCGCGCCGTCACGCTGGCCGTGGAGACGCCAAAATGCCTCAACCAGCCCGTTACCGTGTCGACCCAGGAACTGAGCTCCCCGCCGCTGCGCAATTGCGTGCGCACCGTGTCGGCAAACTGCACGGCCCGAGTCACGAACTGAGTTGCGAACGCCGACAACGTGCCCAGGATCAGCACGGCCGAGCATGCCACGGTAATCAGCGATGCCAACAGCGGCCGGCCGGTGCGCTTCGCCAGCCGGGCGTAGACGGGTTCGAGCGTGAAGGCCAGCAGGGTGCCGAACAGGATGCCCGTGGCGAACGGCAGTGCGAGCCACAGGATCGTCAATACTGCGCCAACCGCCAGCAATCCGAGCGCCCAGCGTTCGTTCATTAGGCTTAGCCTAGAATGCTGGGCAACAACAGTCCAGCGGGCCTCATGTCGGATGTCCTGATTGAAGTATTCCGATCTGCATTGAGATCGTCTTGCGATGAGCGCGCCTTCATGCTGCGAGCGGTAGCTATTGGGAGCGAAATCGACTTCGACGGTGAGCAGTATCTGTTGCGCGTCGCGAGCATCGATGCCTCGCAGGCGCTGCGACACCTGCGCCTCTATGAGACCGAGACCCGGCGCGCGCCGCCGCAACCGGCGCCGCCGCAGCCATACCCCAACGCCGCGTTGGGCTGCCTGCTCTACGCGCTTGTGCTGCTGGTCATTGGCTATGCCGTCTCGAACGGGTTATGGCGCCTGGATGCCTTTGAGTTGGGCGAGCTGGATGCGCGGCAGGTTCAGAGCGGACAGTGGTGGCGCGCCTGGACTGCGCTCACGCTGCATCTGGACGCTGCGCATCTGCTGTCGAATCTGGGCGTCGGCGTGTGGTTCGGTTACCTGGCCGCGCGCCAGATCGGCAATGGCGTCGCATGGTTACTCATCGTCAGCGGTGCAGCGCTGGCCAATCTGATTGAAGCGCTGTTCGGACCGGCCACGCATCGAGCCGTCGGCGCCTCGACGGCCGTCTTTACGGCCCTTGGGTTGCTGGCCGCCCATGCGTGGCGTACGCGCTTTCATCTGCCGCAACGATGGGCTTTGCGCTGGGCACCATTGATCGGCGGTGCCGTGCTGCTCGGTTGGCTGGGCACGGCAGGGGAGCAGACGGACATCGTCGCCCATGCATTGGGATTCGTGGTCGGCGCGGCGCTGGGCGCCTGTGTTGCCCTGCCACCGCTCGAGCGCGCGCTGCAGCGCGTGCCGCAGTGGCTCGCCGGCGCGGCGGCTTTGGGCTCCATCGGTATCGCGTGGGCGTGCGCGCTGCGCAGCTGAGCCTATGCGGGCAGCGCGGCGGGTCTATAATTTTCGCCCCACGAGCCCGGCCATGAGCAGTTTCACATCAGGAGTTACCAATGAGCCAGTCTTTCTACGATGCCTCGATCCCCACCTTGCTGCTGGCGGTGGCGAATCTGTCCGCCGTCCTCGACAAGGGCGCCGCGCATGCCGAGGCGGAAAAAATCGATGCCGCGGCATTCCTGTCGGCTCGACTCTATCCCGACATGTTTCCATTGACACGGCAGGTGCAGATTGCCTCGGATCAGGCCAAGGGCGGCGCCGCGAGGCTCGCGGGACTCGAGCCGCCGAAATTCCCGGACACGGAGAATTCGTTCCCGGAGCTCAAGGC
>JBEKUL010000009.1:0-40260 GCA_049515055.1 Steroidobacteraceae bacterium
GGGTGGCGGCAGTGCCGCGAGCTCCTGGGGGCTCACGCGCGGATCATCCTTGGGATACTCGGTGAATTTCAGCGCCCAGAGTGCGACCCACATAAAGCTGATCGCGGCACAACAATAGAACGACGCGCGCCAGCCGTAGTTCGCCATGATCAGGATGATCAGTCCTGGCGCCGCGGCGTTACCCACGCGCGCCGCGGCGTGAGTCAGTCCTTGTGCGCGGCCGCGCTCGGCTTTGGGCACCCAGCGGCACATCGCCGTGGTGGCGGCCGGGAAGGTCGCGCCTTCACCAAAGCCCAGTAAAAGGCGCGCGAGCAGCAGTGAGGTCAGTCCTGTCGCCAGTCCCGTGAGGATCGTGGCGCCGCCCCATATGATTCCGCACGCGATGAGTGTTCGGCGCGCTCCAAAGCGATCGCTGATCAACCCGCCAACAACCTGAAATACCAGGTAAGGATAGGCAAAGGCCGAGAACACCAGCCCGATCTCAGCTCTGTTGAGGCTGAAGTCTTTGGCAAAACCTGACGCGGCCGTGCTGACATTGACCCGGTCCAGGTAGGTGATGCCGTACATCACGCACAGCAGCGCGACGACGATGTAGCGCACGGGCAGCCGCTTCACACATCCCCCTTGAGCAGGCGCCACGCATGAGCGCGGCTCGCCATTGTGCCGGGCGCTGTCGTGTTAGGCGACTTTCTCGAGCTCCGAGGCGGGACGATGGGCGCTGAAGTAATCCATCGCGGCCTGTACGCCGCTACCCGCGAGAGTGATGCCTGAGAGTCGCATGCCCATCTCGCAACCGGCCAGCGCCGCCAACAGTGTCAGGTCATTGCTGTCGCCCAGATGTCCGATGCGGAACATGCGCCCTTTTACTTTTCCAAGGCCCATGCCCAGCGACAGGTCGAAGCGCTCGTAGATCACGCGCCGCAACTCATCCGCATCCACACCGGGCGGGGTGATGATGCCGGTCAGTACCGGTGAATAGGCGCGCGGATCGGCACATTGAATCGGCAGGCCCCAGGCCTGAACGGCCGCACGCACGCCGGCTCCCCAGCGCTGATGTCGTGCGAACACGGCATCCAGTCCCTCGGCCTGCAACATGTCGATCGACTCGGACAGGCCGTAGAGAAGATTCGTGTTGGGAGTGTAAGGAAAATAGCCATTCTTGTTGGCCGGGAGCATTTCATCCCAGGCCCAGAACGAGCGCGGCAGCTTGGCCGCCTTTGCCGCTTCCAATGCTCGCGGCGAGATCGCATTGAAGCTGATGCCGGGCGGCAGCATGAGGCCTTTCTGCGAGCCCCCGACGCCCACATCCACGCCCCATTCGTCTTGACGGTAATCCGCACTGGCCAGACCCGAGATCGTATCGACCATGAGGAGTGCCGGATGCCGTGCAGCGTCGATCGCGCGGCGTACCGAGGCGATATCGGAAGTCACGCCGGTAGAGGTCTCGTTGTGAACGACGCAGACTGCTTTGATCTGATGGGCCTTGTCCGCCTGCAGCCGTCGCTCGATGAGCTCGGCCTGTACACCGCGGCGCCAGCCCGCCGCATTGGGCAGGGCGACGTCCTCACCGCGCCAGGTCACCAGCTCAACTGCGAGCCCGAGCCGCGTGGCCATCTTTGCCCACAGCGATGCAAAGTGCCCGGTCTCGTACATGAGTACCTGATCCCCAGGGCTCAGCGTATTGGCCAGAGCCGCCTCCCAGGCTCCCGTGCCGGAGGCCGGATAGATGATCACCGGATGCCGGGTTTTGAAAATGCTCTGAATGCCGGTGAGCACCTTTCGCCCGAGCGCACCGAATTCCGGGCCACGGTGATCGATCGTGGGCAGGCTCATCGCGCGCAGGATCCGATCCGGGACCGGACTGGGCCCCGGGATCTGCAGGAAGTGCCGCCCGCTGGGATGGAAATCGAGCTGGACCATGACGCATACCGCAGGCTTCTATAATTGCGATTATTCTCTCAGGAATGCATGCGTAATTCAACACTCCTACCTGATTCATTGTATATTATTGAAATATCTGAAACATCGGCATAGAATTCTGCATACAAAATGCGATTAAAGGCTGCCTATGGCTGACGTACTGGAGATCGAGCGGCGCACCCTGCACGACGAGGTTGTCTCAAGGCTGCGCGCGATGCTGGTGGATGGACGCATCGCGCCGGGCGCGAAGCTCAACGAGCGCGAGCTGTGCGAGCGCCTGCGTGTCTCGCGTACACCGCTGCGCGAGGCCATCAAGCTGCTCGCGGCAGAAGGACTCGTCGATCTCTTACCCAATCGCGGCGCAGTCGCAGTCAAACTCGATCAGACCGACGTCGTGCATATCTTCGAGGTGCTCGCGAATCTGGAAGGCATGTCTGGCGAGCTCGCTGCGCGACGCATCAGCGAGGCTGAGCTGGGAGAGATCAAGGCGCTGCACTACGACATGCTCGCCTGCTTTGCGCGCCGTGACCTGTCCGGCTATTACCGGATCAACGCGCTGATCCATGCGGCGATCAACAATGCCGCCCGAAACCCGCTGCTGACGAAAATCTATCGCGAGTGCAATGCGCGTGCGCAGTCGCTGCGCTTTCGCACCAACCAGAATGAGGCCAAGTGGGCGCTCGCGGTCAAAGAGCATGAACAGATGATCGATGCGCTCGAGGCTCACGACGCAGTCAGACTGCGCGCGATCATGGTTGAGCATCTGCTGCGCAAGCGCGACACCGTGCTGGAGCTCATGCGCGCCGGCGAGATCGAGACCCATCCGGAAGCCTCGCCCCGCTCCGCATGAATGTAGCACTCGCACAGCGGCTGCGCCGCGAGACCGAAGGTGAGGTGCTGTTCGATGAGGCCTCGCGCGGCCGTTATGCAACCGACGCCTCGATCTACCAGATCATGCCGATCGGGGTATTTGTTCCCCGCAAGGTGCGCGATATTGCGATCGCGATCGATATTGCGCGCGGCCTGAAGGTACCCGTGCTCGCTCGCGGCGCCGGCACCAGTCAGTGCGGGCAGACGGTCGGACATGCGCTCGTCATGGACAATTCCAAATATTTGCGCGCGCTGCTCGACGTCGATGTGGCGAAGCGCACCGCCACAGTGGAGCCGGGGCTCGTATTGGATGATCTCAATGCGCAACTCAAACAATATGGTCTATGGTTTCCGGTAGACGTCTCCACGAGTGCACAGGCCACGCTCGGCGGCATGGCGGGCAACAACTCCTGCGGCTCCAGATCCATCGCCTACGGCAACATGGTGCACAACGTACTGGGGGCGCAGGCCTGGCTGTCCGACGGCTCATTGCTCGAGTTCGGACCGGTATCCCAAATGATTGATCGTGCGGCCTCTCTCGCCGCATTCGTGCGCGCATTGTCGGCGCGCTATCGAGCCGAGATCGAGGCGCGCTGGCCCAAAGTCATGCGCCGCGTCGGCGGCTATAACCTCGATATCTACGACAATCAGAGCGAACGGCCCTACACGCCGGATGGCAGCGTCAATCTCGCGCATCTTCTGATCGGCTCCGAGGGCACGCTTGCCTATACGAAGAGTCTGACCCTGAAGCTCGCGCCTCTGCCCGCCTCGAAAGTCCTGGGTATCGTGAATTTTCCAAGCTTTCAGGCAGCGATGCGCGCGCCCGAGCATATCGTGCAGCTCGGGCCCAGCGCCGTGGAGCTGGTCGATCGCATCATGATCGACCTGAGCCTGGCCAATCCCGAGTTTTGCGCGACGATCCAGAACGCATTGACCGGCAATCCAGCCGCGATCCTGCTCGTGGAATTCTCGGGCGATGATCGCCCAGCGCTACTCGCAAAACTTAATGATCTCGTGACCCTGATGGCCGATCTGGGGCTGCCGGGCAGCGTCGTGGAAATGACGGATGCGACGGCACAAAAGCAACTATGGGAAGTGCGCAAAGCTGGCCTCAACATCATGATGAGCGCCAAAGGCGACGGCAAGCCCGTGAGCTTCATCGAAGATTGCGCGGTACCACTGCCGCATCTGGCCGAGTTCACTGAAGCGCTCACTCAGGTTTTTAGAAAATATCACACGCACGGCACCTGGTATGCACACGCCTCGGTCGGAACCCTGCACGTGCGGCCGATCCTGGACATGCGCCAGGACGGAAGCGAGGGCGGCGCGGCCAAGATGCGCGCTATCGCCGAGGAGGCCTCGGCGCTGGTGCGCAAGTACAAAGGCGCCTACAGCGGCGAGCATGGGGACGGCCTGTGCCGCGGTGAGTGGATCAAATGGCAGTTCGGGCCGGCCATCGATGAGGCCTTTCGCGCGATCAAGCAGTACATGGATCCGCAGAAGCTGTTCAATCCGGGCAAGATCATCGATCCGCCGAAAATGGATGATACGTCGCTGTTTCGCTTTCCTCCCCCGAGCGCGCCGCACCCCTATCGCACCACTGCGCTGACGCCGGTCCTGGACTGGTCAGCCTGGAATGTGCAGAACGATCCGGTCACTGGCGCGACAACCCTGCCGGGCACGGGCGCGGATAACACGGGCGGCTTCGCGAAGGCCGTGGAGATGTGCAACAACAACGGTCACTGTCGCAAGTTCGACGCGGACACGATGTGTCCAAGCTTTCGTGTGACACGCGATGAGCAGCACGTCACGCGCGGACGTGCGAATACCTTGCGCCTGGCCCTCTCCGGTCAACTCGGTGCCGATGCGCTCACCAGCCACGCGATGTACGAGACGCTGGACCTGTGCGTGAGCTGCAAGGGCTGCCGGCGCGAGTGCCCCACAGGCGTGGACATGGCCAGGATGAAGGTTGAGTTCCTTTCTCATTACAAGGCGCGGCATGGCTATACGCTCAAGGATCGGCTGATCGGCTCATTGCCGGCCTACGCCTCCTTCGCGAGCGCCGTGCCCTGGCTTGCGAATCTGCGCGACAGCGTGCCGGGCGCGCCGTGGCTGAGCGAGAAGTTACTGGGATTATCGGCGCGACGCTCGTTGCCTCAATGGCGATCCAAGACGTTCTGGCGCTCGCACGATCCGACCTTGTTCTCGGATGCCTCTGCCGTGCTTCAGGCGGGAGCTGCTCAGGCGCCCTGTGCGGTGCTCTTCGTCGATACGTTCAACGGTATTTTTGAGCCTGAGAACGCTATCGCAGCGGCGCGTGTATTGCGCGCGGCCGGATATACGCTGCACACCTTGAACAAGGGCAGCGGCCATTACTGCTGTGGTCGTACCTATCTGAGCGTCGGTATGATCGAGCAGGCCAAAGCCAGGGCCCGGATACTGATTGATTCGCTGCTGCCGTTTGCGCGCGCCGGAGTACCGATCGTGGGCCTGGAGCCCTCATGCCTGCTCACCCTGCGCGATGAATTCCTGGTGCTGGGGTTGGGTGAAGGCGCCAACGTTCTCGCCAGACACGCCTTCCTGTTCGAAGAGTTCATCGCCCGGGAGCTCAATGCTGGGCGCTTCAAGCTTCCACTTCGCGCTTTGAACGGGCCATTGCTCGTCCACGGGCATTGTCATCAGAAGGCCTTTGGGGCGACAACTCCGATCATGCAAGCCTTGGCCCTGATTCCAGGCGCGAAGCCCGAGCTGATCGCTAGTTCCTGCTGTGGCATGGCCGGCAGTTTCGGCTATGACGCGGATCACTTCGAACTATCGATGCAGATGGCGGAATCGAGCCTGCTTCCGGCAATACGCAAAGCGCCTGATGCGACCCTCGTTGCCGATGGTGTGAGCTGTCGGCATCAGATACGTGATGGCACGCGACGCGAGGCCCTGCACGCGGCGCGACTACTCGAGACGCTCATCCTCGATCACTTGGAGCCCCGAGCCTCGTAGCGCGCCTTCGTCGCGGCATCGGGTGGATACAGTCCCGGCAAGGCGACGCCGCGTCGCACTTCCTCGATGACCCAGCTCTCGAAGCGCTCCTGCTCCACCGCGAGCGGTACGAGCTCGCTCACGAGCGCCTGCGGGACCACGACCGCGCCGTCCTGATCCGCGACGATCAGATCACCGGGGAACACGGCGACGCCGCCGCAGCCGATCGGCTGCTGCCAGCCCACGAATGTGAGTCCCGCGACCGACGGCGGGGCTGCCACCCCGCGCGCAAACACGCGCAGTCCCGTGCTCCTCAGGCCTTCGATGTCGCGCATCACGCCGTCCGTGATCAGGGCGGCGACACCGCGCTTGACCATGCGCGCGGCCAGGATGTCGCCAAAGATTCCGGCATCGGTCACGCCGCCAGCTGCATCGGCCACTGCGACGCAGCCGGCCGGCATCGCCTCTATGGCCGCGCGCGTTGAGGTCGGTGAGGCCCAGGATGCCGGAGTGGCCATATCTTCGCGCGCTGGCACGAAGCGCAAAGTGAAGGCCTCGCCGATGATGCGCTCTGCCGGCGGCCCGAGCTCGAATGCCGCGCGAATCCAGACATTGCGCAGGCCCTTCGTGAGCAGCACGGTCGTCAGCGTCGCGGTCGTCACGGGTCGCAAAGCCGCGATGATTTCGGGCGAGTAACTCATCTGTTCTCCGTCAAAGCGAGCTAGACGCTGGGAATCAGGCCGCCATCCACGCGCACGATACTGCCGGTGATATAGGAAGCACGGCTGCTGGCGAGGAACGCAACGGCCCCAGCGAATTCATCGGGCTCACCATAGCGACCGATTGGAATGCTTGCAGCGGCCTCGGCCTGAACTTCCGCGAGTGGCCGCTGCTCGCGCCGCGCGCGATCCGCATCCAGGTTACGTACGCGTTTGGTATCGATGCGTCCAGGCGCGATCACATTGACGGTAATGCCATCGCGCGCGACCTCGCGCGACAGGGTCTTCGACCAGCCCACCAGTGCGGAGCGCAGCGTGTTCGAGATTGCCAGATTCGGGATCGGTGCGATCACGCTCGATGATGTCGAGGTGATCACGCGACCCCAGCGCCGCGCCTTCATGTTCGGCAGCACGCGGTCCGTGATCGCGATGACCGAGGCGACCATGGCATGGAAGTGTTTGCTCCAGACCTCGCTCGACAAACCCTGCACGCCGCTCGGCGGCGGCCCGCCCGTATTGTTGAAGAGGATATCGACCGGACCCAACGCGCGCTCAATCGCCGATACATTGGCGTCGATGCTCGATAGTTCGCTCAATTCCCAGGGCAACACCAGCGATTTCGCGCCGGCGCCGATTTCGCCCGCGACGCGCTCGAGCTCGCTCTTGTTGCGGCCCGCGAGTGCCACGCGGGCGCCCTCCGCGGCCAGCAGGCGCGCGCACGCACCGCCCAAGCCGCCACTGGCGCCAAATACGAGCGCTACCCGATCGGCAATTCCCAGATCCATACCCCGCTCCAGACTGAGTCCACTATTGGCCTAAATCATACGGTACATCTATAGCGCAAGTGCACCCGGTATAGAATTAATACCCATGCGTCAAAACCCACCAGGCCATATTCGCCTGACCTCACACTCGCCCGGCGGCAAGCCTCACCGCTTTCCGATTCACTGGGGAGCCGAGACGGCTCGGGCGCGCGGTCCGGTAATCGGCTCGGTTACGGCGCGGGCGTTGCGTAACGTAATCGGCGCGCACGGCGGGGCGTATTCGATCTATCGCGCGCTTGCGGTGTCTTCGGGCGCACTCAATCCGGCAGCGCGCGCCGACCTGAAAGATACCGGCCCAATCATCGAGATCGGCCCCTACGAGTCCTGGGCCGGCACGCACATCGTCTCGCTTGATCCATGGGGTCATCGGGTCACGGAGGACTTCAAGGCCGAGATCGAGGATGGCGTTGATATTCGTCCCACCATTGCCATCACGCGCGCGCGGCTGACGCTGCCGGAGGTTCGTGAAGCACTGGAGCTCGGCAGGCTGGTGGAGGATGGCCAGATCGTTCGCGCCGGTGGTGAGGTCGACGTGATCAAGGCCGCGATCGACCCGGTGTGGTATCTGCCCGGTGTGGCCGCGCGCTTCGGCGTCACCGAGAGCGTTTTACGGCGCACGCTATTTGAGCAGACCGGCGGCATGTATCCGGAGCTGGTCACGCGGCGCGACTTGCATGTGTTTCTGCCGCCCATCGGCGGCACGACGCTCTATATCTTCGGCGATCCGGCTGCGATCCGTGATCCGGCGCGCCGTCTGACCTGCCGCGTGCACGATGAGTGCAATGGCTCCGACGTGTTCGGCTCGGACATTTGTACCTGCCGGCCCTATCTGACGCATGGAGTGGAAGAGTGCATACGCGAGGCGCAGGCGGGCGGCGCGGGACTGATCGTCTACAACCGCAAGGAAGGCCGCGCGCTCGGCGAGGTCACGAAATTTCTTGTCTACAATGCGCGTAAGCGCCAGGCCGGAGGCGATCAGCCGTCGACCTATTTTGCGCGCACCGAGTGTGTCGCCGGTGTACAGGACGCGCGCTTTCAGCAGCTCATGCCCGATACCCTGCAGTGGCTCGGCATCACCCGCATCGACAGGCTCGTCTCGATGTCCAATCTCAAATATGACGCGCTCATCGGCGCCGGTATCCAGATCGGCGAGCGCGTGCCCATTCCGCCTGAGCTGGTGCCCCAGGACGCCCGGGTCGAGATCGAGGCAAAAAAGGCAGCCGGATACTTCACACTGGAAGCGCCGGCAGAGACTCCTGCAGGTCAGCCGGAACGTGAGCTTAAGGATTATTGAACCGCGCGCCGAGCCTGCCGACCCCGCCGAGATCGCCGGCGCGAGAACCTTGCTGTGCGCGGCTGCCGTGCGCAACAGCGCCGAGCGCATGCTCGGATTGGCTCTCGATGGCTCGCTCGAGGACTGGACAGTAGATCTCGATCGCCTGCCTACAACAGCCGATTTTGTCGCACGTGTCGTGCGAGATCGCTATCCGGATCTCAGGCCGCCGTTGCATGCACGGTGGCGGCACTTCGTATTCGGGGGCCGGGATCTGTGGCGTGAGATCGCTCTTGCGGGAAGGTGGCCGAGTCAGGCTGCCGCGGCGCGCGCCGCGATTGATCTGGTCATGACCTCTGTGTTGCTGGATGCAGGTGCGAATTCCGATTGGCGCTATCGCGACTCGGCAACCGGACTGACTGCCGGGCGCTCGGAAGGTCTTGCGCTCGCGAGCCTGCGTCTGTTTGAACGCGGTTTGCTGTCTGCTGATCCGGCCGATCCGTTGCGCGTGGACGCTGCAGCGCTGCAGAGGTTGGACACGAGAGTGATCAACGAGGCCTTTCAGGTGACGTCAGGCAATCCGCTATCAGGCGCGGCCGGGCGGGCAACGCTGCTGAATCGTCTCGGCACTCTCTTGCAGGATAGGCCGGATCTCTTCGCACTCAGCGACTCGCCTCGCCCGGGCGGCCTCTACGATGTCTTTGCGCGTCGTGCCTCGCAGGGGCCGTTGTCGGCCGGCGCGATACTTGAAACTCTGCTCGATGCGCTCGGACCGATCTGGCCTGATCGACCCGTACTGGGTGGTGTGTCGCTCGGGGACTGTTGGCCTCATCCGGCTCTGCGCAGCGAGATACCGGCGCAGCGCTATGTGCCGTTGCACAAGCTCACGCAATGGTTGACCTACTCGCTGATCGAGCCGCTTGAGCTCGCCGGTGTTAAGGTTTCCCGGGTTGAAGAGTTGACGGGACTGGCCGAATACCGTAACGGTGGGCTATTCATCGACACGGCAGTGTTGAGCCCACGTGACAGCGCAGCATTCTCTCAGACATACGCGGTCTCAGATCCCTTCGTGGTCGGCTGGCGCGCGTTAACTGTCGCAATGCTCGACCGGCTCGCGCCGCACGTGCGTGCTCGACTCGGCGTCACAGAGGACGCATTTTCACTCGCGCACATGCTCGAAGGCGGCACCTGGGCGGCGGGACGGCTCATTGCGCGTGACAGGCGCGCCGATGGCGGAGCACCATTTCGCATCATCAGCGACGGGACAGTTTTCTGATGGATAACGTAACGACAGTCGATCATCCGCTCGTACAGCACAAGCTCACGCTGATGCGTGACAAGACCACCTCGACGAAGGGCTTTCGTCAGTTGATGCACGAAATCGCCACGTTGCTGTGCTACGAGGTCACGCGCGATCTCTCGCTCGATCTGGTTGAAATCGAAACCCCCCTGATGCCGATGCGCTCGCGCGCACTCTCGGGCAAGAAGCTCGTGTTCGCGCCGATCCTGCGCGCCGGCTTGGGATTGATCGAGGGCATGCTCGACCTGGTGCCCTCTGCGCGCGTCGCGCATATCGGCCTGTACCGCGATCCGGAATCTCTCGTCGCCGTCGAGTACTACTTCAAAGCCCCCGCCGATCTGGCTGAGCGCCTGGTCATCGTGGTGGATCCGATGCTGGCAACCGGCAATACCGCGGTCGCCGCCGTGGATCGCCTCAAGGAGCTCGGCGCGAGTGACCTGCGCTTTGTGTGCCTGCTGGCCAGTCCCGTGGGCATTGCCAATCTGCAAAGCCATCACCCCGACGTGCGCATCTGGACGGCCGCTATCGATGAGCAGTTGAACGATCACGGGTACATACTGCCGGGGTTGGGCGATGCCGGGGATCGTCTTTACGGCACCCGATGAGGCAGCTGGCTCAAATAGGGGCGCTGGCTGTCACGAAATGACCCGGGCGTCCTACGTGGGAGGCGCCTCGGAACCAGTAAGGTGAGCGCATCTCGAGCTCGGAGTTTGCCATGAAGATGCTTTGGTCTGCCTCTGAAATCACCGGCGCGCACAAACAACGCGGAGCCCTCGGCTATATTCTGGCCTGGGCACTGGGCGTGCCGATTCCGATCCTGCTGATTGTCTATATGCTGCGCAGCTGCGCCTGATCTACAGTTGAGTAAGTAGATTCGGCGGCTGATGCCACGCCGGATCTATTGCCGCCTCGTAAGCGAACGCCAGCCTCAGGCACTCGAGCTCACAGCGGTTAGGTCCGATGAGCTGGATTCCCATCGGCAGTGCCTGATCGCTGAAGCCTGCTGGCACCGCCAACGCCGGACAGCCGGCCATCGTGATGAGGACGGCGGCCTTCATCCACTCGTGGTAGGTCTGCATCGTGGTGGCGCCAATCATGCGCGGCCAATGTTGCTCAACGTTGAACGGGAACACCTGCGCGGTTGGCAGGACGAAATAATCGTAGCGCTCGAAGAATCGCCGCACCGCCTCGTACCATTGGGTGCGCACAACCGATGCCGCCGTGATGTCGTAGGCTGACTGCTTCAGTCCGGTCTCGACCTCGTAGACGGCCTCGGGCTTGAGGAGTGAGCGCTGCGCGGGATCATTGTAGTATGCGAGCAGGGAGGAGCCTTGCTGCCAGCCGCGAAGGCGAACGAACGCCTGCCACGCAGCCTCGAGGTCGAAGCTCGGTGTCGCCTCTTCGACTATACAGCCCATCGATTCAAAGGTTCGCACCGCCTTCGCACACACCTCCAGAACCCCTGCCTCGCAAGGCGTGTGGCCGTTGAAATCGCCACCCCATGCGATGCGCTTGCCCTTGAGGTCGCAGTCTAACCGTTGCTGAAAGATCGAAGCCGTCCTTTCCAGCGAAAGCGGTGCCCGAGCGTCATAGCCCGCCTGCACCGACAACAGCATCGCCAGGTCCGTTACGTTCCTCGCCAACGGACCGACCACTCCCATGGATGAAAGCCACGAATCGCGTGCGTCTGTGGGAACAAGGCCAATGCTCGTGCGAAAACCAAAAACGCCGTTCCAGCCAGCGGGGTTACGCAAGCTGCCGCCATAATCCGTTCCGTCGGCTACCGGCACCATTCGCAGCGCGAGTGAGACCGCGGCACCGCCGCTGCTGCCGCCCGCAGAACGCGACAGGTTGTAGGGGTTGCGCGTAATTCCGTACACCGAATTGAAGGTGTGCGATCCCAGGCCAAACTCCGGCATGTTGGTCTTACCGATGAAGATTGCGCCGGCCTTACGCAGCCGCGCCACCATCAGTGAATCAGCGGACGGGACAAAATCCTTCAGGATGGGTGATCCCATCGTCGTTCGAATGCCCTTGACGGCCTGCAGATCCTTCACGGCGTGCGGAAATCCGTGCAGCGGCCCCATGGATTCGCCACGCGCCAGTTGGGCGTCGCGTTCGCGTGCCTGCGCGAGTAGCGGTGCGCGATCTTGAAGCGCGACGATGGCGTTTACCTTGGGATTGAACTTCTCGATATGGCCGAGATATGCCGTCATGACCTCAACGCAGGATGCTCGGCGCGTGTGAATCGCGCTGGCGAGACTGCTAGCATCCATCATAACAAGATCATTGGTGTGACTGGCGGACGCGATTGCTTTGGGCGCGGCCTGTGCCACCCCGCCGACGGACGTGGCGGCAGCCAGTTCGAGTAGCGTTCTGCGGCTGATCGGGCCGCTGTTCGACTCGCTTACTTTGTCAATCATGCGCACTAGCCTGGTAATTGCCGAGCCTACGAAAGTCAGGCAGCAAGCATCTGCCTCAAGTTGCCTTTCAACTCATCTTCATCGGCCACACTAAGTCTGTGCTGCGCATCTTCTGGCCATATGGGCCCACCCCAGCGCGGGTCGGTTCGATAACGCGGAATGATATGCCAGTGCAGATGCGGCATCACATTACCCAGGGAAGCGATGTTGATGTGATTCGGTTGCACGGCACGTACGATCGCTGTCTCAGCCTTATGCAGGTCGGCGCAGAAACTGGCCCATTCCGTATTAGTCAATTGATCAGGGCGCGTGGCGTGTCGTAAATCGAGGATAAGAAGGCAATGTCCTCGATACGTCTGATTCTTTGCCAGGTAGAGCGTCGATACATGCAACGCTGCAACATACTCCCAATTGTCATTGGATGCTGCACGTGGCGCGTCGAAGGGGCAACTATGCCCCCGCGCCAGTTTCTCCCAACGGGACGTATCCACGCCTACTCGACCTTGAGCACGACGCGGAAGCGTGCTTTCCCGCTCATCATGCGCTCGTACGCTGCCTGGGCTTGCTCAAGCGGGTAGATCTCGTTCACCGAAGCGATTTTGTGCCGCTGACTGAAGAGCAGCGTGTCTTCCGAATCCACACCGGTGCCGGAATACCAGCCCTTTACGGCTGCGCGCTTGCGCAAGAGTTCGAGCGAGTCGACTGTCAGGGCGCCCACCGCTCCGATCACCATCATCGTGCCATTCACGCCCAGTCCGCCCACGATCGCCTGCATGGCCGCAGCATTCGTCACCGTGGCGAGGATCGCACGGGCTGCACCCAATTTGCGCAGGGCGGCGGCCGGATCTGCCTCAGAGCTGTCAATGTATTCATGCGCTCCCAGCGAGCGCGCAAGCTGCTCCTTGTCGCGGCCACGATTTACCGCGACCACACGAAATCCCAGACAAGCTGCAAACTGAATCCCTAAATGACCCAAGCCGCCCACGCCGTGAATGGCCACGAGATCGCCGGGGCCGGCACCGCAGTGGCGTAGCGCGTTGAATGTTGTAATACCCGCACACAGTAGCGGCGCAGACTCCACGGCGTCGAGTTCAATGGGGACGCGCGCCAGAGCTGTGACGTGAGCGAGCATGTGCGTTGCATAGCCGCCATCACGGCTCACGCCCGTCGCACCCTGGATGTTCTCGCACGCAAACGAATTGCCGTGGCGACACGGTACACAGTAGCCGCAGTTGCCGGGGAACCAGCCGACTCCCACGCGCGTGCCGATCCGCCAGCCTTCGACATCAGGGCCCATGGCATCCAAGGTGCCGATTACTTCGTGACCCGGAATCCGAGGGTACTTGAGCCCAGGCATGTGTCCCTGTACTGTCAATGAATCGCTGTGACAGACACCGCAGGCCTGCACACGGATGCGTACCTCGTGTGGCCCTGGTTCCGGGACATCGCGCTCTTCCAGCCGAAACTTTACATCCGCAGCCGGAACAATCATTGCGCGCATTGTTGCCATGGTTCCCTCGAATAGCGTGCACCCCAGCTGGCATTTAACATCACGGCGCGTCGGCAGAGCAATGCACGTCTTGGCCGGTTCCAGGCATGCGCTAGAATTCGCAGATGCCCGAACTGGATGAAATCTCCCGCGCGCTGCTCGACGCGCAGCGCAAGGCGGCGAATTTATTCGCCGCGGTCATCCAATTGGGTGTGATCGCGCCCGGCAAGCTCGAGAGCGAAGTCAGCGCCGATATTCATGCAATCGCGGAGGCCCGCTTCGGTGTGCGCCGTCACTGGCACAAGCGCATCGCGCGCGCCGGTCCAAATACCGTGCTCACCTATCACGATGAGCCGCAGGATCGACGCATCGCGGATGACGACATCGTCTATCTGGATTTCGGTCCGGTGTTCGAGGAGTTCGAAGCGGACTTCGGCAGAACCTATGCGTTGGGCGCGGATCCCGCCAAGCACAAGCTGGTGGCAGACATCGAGACGGCATTTCATCGCGGTAAAGAGCATTTCCAGGAACATCTGGATCTGACCTGCGGGGAACTGTACGACTACGTTGTGGGCCTGGCCGGTGCGGCTGGGTGGGAGTTCGGAAATAAATCCGCTGGCCACCTGGTCGGGCACTTTCCGCATGAGAGCGCTCCTGGGGAGCCCAAGCCGCTGTCTATTCGACACGGCAACGAGCTGCGATTGCGAGATCGCGACTCGAGCGGGCGGCAGCGTCACTGGATCCTGGAGATTCACTTCATCGACCGCGCGCGACAGATCGGCGGATTCTTCGAAGAGCTGCTGACAGTTTGATCGTGCGCGCTCGCTACGGCAGGTAGCCGAGCAGCTCCTCGCCGCTCATCACGTGGCAGTAGATCATGTTGATGATCTCGAGCTCCTGACGGTGAAGAGCATCCGAGGCCGCCGCGCAGCCATCTTCAATGACAATTACAGAGAAACTCTCATCGGCGAGACTGCGCACACTGGAGGAAATGCATTGATCGGTGAAGATTCCGCAACAGACCACTTGAGAGATCCCTAGATTCGTCAGCAGCAGGCGCAGGTTGGTACCAGTCAGCGCACTATCGGTAGTCTTGGTGACGACGATTTCGTCGCCTTGCGGTGCGATCTGCGGGACGATCTGAGACTGCCACTCGTTCTTCGGCAGCAGCAGATTGTTCCATCCCGGCAGCTTTTGACTCAGCGAGCGATCGCGCCCGTCCTGAGTCTGGCAGGCAATGCGCGCAAACAGCACCTCATGTCCGTCATTGCGGAAGCGCTGTAAAAGCCGGCGCACCGTGGGCAGCACCGTCTTGTGCATGCGTTCATGAAACGGTGTCCACGCGTCATAGGCAGCGCGGCCGGCCGAATCCAAGGCGGCAGGATCCGGGCGCACCAGGTACACGTTCTGGATGTCTATCACCAGTAGCGCGAGCTTGCCGCGCTCGAGCTTTGGATCATCCGGTTCCGGAGCTCCCTGGTAATAAAGCGAGCGCAAACTCGTCTTCCAGGAAGCTTGATGTGGAGGCGCCATCACTTCACCCCCGCGCGCTGCAAAAGCGCTGATGGCTTCGGCGTGAATTGCGACGCCGACTGCAATGCCGTTGCTGCGCGAAGGATGTCCGGCTCGCGGCCGACGCCACCGACGAGTTGAACACCGATCGGCAGCCCGTCGGCCCCTGATGTCCATGGGAACGACGCAGCGGGTTGCCCGGTCATGTTCCACAAGTAGGTAAATGGGCACCAGCGCCAATCCCCGGGCGTACAGCCCTCGGGAGCATCGCGCGCGACGGCGGGCGGCCCGCAGGGCAACACCGGCCCGATCAGCAGATCAAACTCCATGAATATCGATTTGGAATGTGCGGCCAGCGCAATCCTTTGAATCAGCGCCTTATGGTAGCGAACGATGTCAATCGCCATCCCGCGTTGCGCGATCGCCTGCAAGTCCGGATCCATCTTCGCGATCGCTTCAGCAGAGTAGGTGTTGCGCAGGAAGCCAGCGTAGGTAGCTTCCCATAGAACCATGAACGGCTCATACGCATCGCAGGGCCACTGCGGCTTGACCTCAGCGACCGTGGCGCCAGCGAGCTCAAGAGCCGCCGCCGCCGACGTCACTGCGCGGAGTATGTCTGGTTCAATCGGTGGCGAGGCTAGCCCGAAATCGCGCGTAACGCCGATGCGCAGGCCTGCTACGGCTTGTAGTGCCGCCCGTGTATCGAATGGGACCATCAGCGCATAGGGGTCGCGCGGTTCGGGCCGCGAGATTACCTCCAGCATGAGCCGTGCGGACTCGACGTCGCGAGTCATGGGGCCGACCACCGAGTGCGGCATGAAAACACCGGGCGGAAAGCTCGGAACGCGGCCGAACGACGGTTTCAATCCGAAGACTCCGGTCCACGCCGCCGGGATCCGAATCGAACCCGCGCCGTCAGAACCCAGTGCCAAGGGCCCGATTCCGAGTGCCAGCGCCGCGGCCGCGCCGCCGCTGGAGCCGCCCGGCGTGCGGGTCAGATCGTACGGGTTGAGGGTGACGCCATGCACCAGACTGCGCGTGACAATCTTGCAGCCGGCCTCCGGTGTCGCCGTTTTGCCCAAGAGCACAGCGCCGGCCTCGCGCAAGCGCGCCACGGCCGGAGCGTCCTCTGCCGGTGGCGCAGTGCCCACCAGTGCCGGGGAGCCGCGCACCAGTGGCCAGCCAGCGACCGCGACCAGATCTTTGATTGTGACCGGAATTCCATCCAGAGCACTGAGCGGTTTGCCGCGACGCCAACGCTGCTCCGACAGCGCCGCGGCGGCGAGCGTTGCGGCTCGATCCACGAATACGAACGCATTAACGTAGGGGTCAAGCCGTTCAATACGATCGAGCAGCACTGTCGCCACTTCAATCGGTGAGAGCTGGCCATCACGGTAGGCCTGGTTCAGAGCGCTGCAGCTCGCGTAAGGGATATCCTCGAGAGCCTCAATATCCGGCGCCCGCAGACTGCCCGGGTCAATAGGCATCGAAATATTCGCTGATCTCTGCCGCCGGGATTGCATCGCGCAGACGCGCGGCTTCCTGTCGCTTCATGCCTAAGTACACGCGGATGAACTCTTCGCCGAGAATGGCGCGAATCGCAGCATCCTCCTCGAGTGCCCCGAGTGCTTCATAAATCTCGGTGGGCAATTTTTCGAACCGGGCGTCGTCTTCTTTTGGTCCATCGGCACTTGGGGCCAGTGCGCGCGCCTGCACCAAGCCAATCAGACCCGAAGCGATCGCTGAGGCCGCCACCAGATAGGGATTGGAAAGTGCAGCAGGAACGCGAACTTCGATATGCGTATTCGCGTCGCGGCTTGCCTTGACGCGAACGCTTGCCGAACGATCCTGCACGCCCCAGCTGATATTGGAAGGCGCGTAGGTACGCGGCCTGATGCGACGATAGCAATTGGGCGTCGGGCTCCAGATCGCCATAGATGCCCGCGTATGATCAAGAATACCCTGAATGAAACTGCGGCAGCGGCCGCTCAGCCCAAGCTCGTCCTTGCTATCGAGAAATACATTCTTGCCGCTGCTGCGATCCCACAGCGACACATGAAAATGGCAGCAGCTGCCCGAAAGCCCCTGATAGGGTTTCGTCATGAATGTGGCGAGCAAGCCCTCCTTGCGCAGGTACTCCTTGACGGTATTCTTGAATACGAATGCTTGATCAGCGGCGCGGATCCCCACGCTCGCGGCGTAATTGATTTCAAACTGTCCGGGTCCGTGCTCCACATTTGAAGTGATGATGTCGATGCCCTGGGCCTGCAGCACCGCGATCAGACGATCTATGGCCGGCACCTGATGCGTTCTGGCCGTCACGAAGATGGGTTGGCCTTCGAACACGGGCTTGCGGGTCGCGGGATCGACCACGTAGAACTCGTACTCATGCCCCATCATCACGTCGTACCCTAGCGCCGAGGCACGAGCCAGTACGTGCTTCAACACCAGGCGTGGCAGTGCCCACTGGGGCGTGCCGTCGTACCACATCGTGTCGCACAGTACGCGGCCCGTCGCCGTGAGCCACGGCACCGGAGTGAGCGTGCTGGTGTCGGCAATCATGATGCAGTCGGAGTAGTTGCGCTCCTCGTTGTAGCCAGAACCGCGGACCGGAATCGAATAGGAATCCAGCGCTAGCATTCCGCCATAGAGATTTAGCCCGGTCCCCATGTAACCGGCGACGTGTGCGAGAGGAACGGTCTTGCCGCGGCTGAGGCCAGCCATGTCGGCCACTTCGAAACGCAGGCATTGGTAGCCCGCATCGCTGCACAGTTTCACAAACGAGTTGGCTTCCTCGCTCGTATGCACGCGAAGACTGGGTCGGTAAGCGGCCGGGTCAAGCGGATTGACGGGTGCGTCCATTATCGTGCCAGCTGGCGCTGATCATGCCGGAACGGTACTCCGAGAGCGCTGCACGACGTCAAGAAAGCGGTCGCTCAGGATCCTCGCGGTCTGGTTGAGCTGCGGCAGCACTGCCCGCGTCGCCACCGCCAGACGATCGCTGCCTCCCTCCCCGAGCGCAGTCTCTAACGAGCATCGATAAGCCGGGATGCGTCCCCAAACATCGACGGTCTCATCGGTAATCTCTGCGTGAAACTGCAGACCGAAGGCGTACGGTCCCCAGCGAAAGGCCTGAATCGCGCACAACGGTGTATGAGCGAGGATGACGGCGTGGGCTGGCAGCGTCTTGACCTCCGCGCCGTGCCACTGGAACGTCGTCAGTGGTGAGGGTAAATCACGCAGCAGAGGATCTTCACCGTGATTTCTCAGACTCACGGGGCACGGACCGACTTCGGGTGCCAGTGCGGGAGCAACATGACCGCCGAGCGCCTCGGCCAGCAGTTGGTGCCCGAGGCACACGCCGAGAAACGGTCGACCGAGGTCTACAACGAACTCTCGTATCGCGGCGATCTCCGGCGTCAGCCACGGATGCTCTTCTTTTTGCCAGACGTCCATCGGACCGCCCATGACGATCAGAGCATCAAATGCCGTCAGATCCCTGGGAATGCGCTCGCCTTCGTCCAGTTCTATCGTGCTCCAGCGCACGCCCGCTTCTTTCCAGAAGTCGCGAAAAATGCCCGGATGCTCGACCGCTACGTGCTGAAATACCAGGAAATGCACGATGGTTCTCCGCTAGACAAAAGCCCATTGCGACCGCACCAGGCGCAGCCGCGCTATTTTCCCACTGTAACGAAATCGGCGCGAGCAACCCAGAGCCACGCGCGCGCGCCGCGATACTGCCACTGGCAGTGGAAGGCTCATCGGGCTACGCATGATCGCGCACCTGCGCGGCTGCAGCGATCTTTTTGACCGCCACCACAATTTCGGTCGGTGTCAGGGCGCTGTAGCCCATCAATAACCGGCGCTCCGGGCCGCTGCCCGCGCCCGTTTCCACCGCACCGGCCCGGGCCGGCGTATACAGCCCGACGCCAAGTTTGCGCGCTCGTGCCGAGAGCTCATCTGCGCTCGGAAAGCCCTGCGGAAGTGTCCACACCAGATGCAGCCCCGAGTCTTCCCCCGAGATCTTGACTTTGGCGCCGAAGGCACGCCGCAGTTCCGCAACCAGCGTATCGCGGCGCAAACGATAGAGGGTGCGTATGCGTCTGAGGTGGGTACGAAACGCTCCGTCGTGAATGAAAGATGCCAGGGCGCTCTGCTCCAGCCAGGACTGCCCATAGCTCGTCATACTTTTGATCGCGATGGCCGCCGCGACCAATTCCGATGGCAGAGCGATGAAACCGAGTCTCAGTCCGGCCCCGATAGCTTTGGAGAACGATCCAACATAAATCACATGCTCGTGCTGATCGAGAGCAGCCAGCGCAGCTATGGGTGGGCGATCGTAGATGATTTCGCTGTCGTAGTCGTCCTCTACAATGTAGGCATTCGTGGTTTGCGCCCACGCGAGCAACGCCTGCCGACGCTCGAGTGTCATCACGACACCCGTCGGGAATTGATGGGAAGGGGTCGTATAGACGAGCCTGGCGTCCGCACGAGTGAGCGCCTCGACCGAGATGCCCTCCCCATCTACGGGGACGGGTACCAACTTCGCGCCGTAGCTACGAAACAGCACCGCGGCCGCGCCGTAGCCGGGATTCTCGATGGCGACACTCGTCGCGTCCCGGATCAGCAGACGCGAGATGATATTGAGGCCCTCTTGAGCCCCGTTGGTAATGATGATTCGCTCCGGTCCGGCAAGGAATCCGCGAGATGTCGATATGTGCTGGGAAATCGCATCGCGCAGATCCTGATCGCCAGCCTGTCCGCAATACTCGGCCAGACCAGCGCTTGGAGTGGAGAGTTTCTGCATGATGAGTCGGCGCCACGCCTTGATTGGAAACTGCCGTGGATCCGGGCTGCCGTACCAGAAGTCGATTGCCGGGCGCTTGCTATCCTTGTTGATGAGCGTCGGCGTCTCGTGGGGCACGACAATAGGCGGTCGCGGCGTAGTATTAGCGCGCGCTCGAGCGGCACTCCTGGGATGAGCGGCCTGATTGCCCGCGCCGACCGCATCATTCACGACCCGGCACACGAATGTACCGACGCCCTTGTGAGTCTCTACGTAGCCTTCGCTGATAAGCCACTCGTAGGCGAGCAGTACGGTAGTGCGCGAGACGCGCAGGTCCATCGACATATCGCGAGTGGACGGTAAGCGAACGCCGGTCGCATACGCGCCGCTTAACACCTTGTCGCGTATGAACCTGTAGATCTGCTCCTGCAGACTCAAGTCACCGTGGCGTTCCAGGGAAATTGGCAGGGACATCTCACCTCACTGCGGCCCTTCCCCCGAGAGTTAAATCACCGCCCGGAACGGGCAGTGGTACGAAACGCGCTTCTTTTTATTACTCATATTTGTACCACTGCGCCGACGATCATGCAATCCGGCGCCGCGTGGTATGCCCGGCTACGGCGGGAGTGGATCTAAAAAGTTCGCTCGTTGTTCAATACAGAGGAGCGATTGGTTGATTGGTTTGCCTCCCCCACTTGGATCGCATAATGAATATTGACTCCGAGACGAAGGGTCTGCGGCGAAATTACCTGTCATTGTTCGATGTCATCGCTCAGGCGATTGGTGTCATCGCACCTTCCGTGATGCCGGTGCTCGCCCTGCCCTCGGAATTTGGCATGGCAGGCTACGGCTCCTGGTTGAGCTATCTGATCGCGACGGTCGCGCTGGTGCTCGTATCACTGAACATCAACGAATTCTCACGTCGCGAGGCCTCGCCCGGGTCGCTGTATGTGGTTGCCGCAAAAGGTCTTGGGCCCATCTGGGGGGTCATCGGCGGCTGGTCGCTACTGATCGGCTATATCTTTACCGGCACTTCCACGGTCAGCGGCGCCGCCAATTACCTGCTCATCCTCTTTGATCAGCCGACGATCGAGGCTGGCGGCATGCCGCTGGCCGTTGCACTTAGCGTCGCGGTCGTAGGCATCGCCTGGTATCTGGCCTATCGGGATATCAAGCTCTCAACCCGAGCGACGCTGGGAATCGAATGCGTGACCGTGCTGCTGATCTTGCTGGTCGTTGCAGCCGCGATTTCGGCACGTGGCCACGTTGTCGATCTCCAACAGCTTCAGCTTCGGGGCAGCACGTCGAGCGGCGTGCGTCTCGGGCTTGTCCTCGCCTTCTTCAGTTTCGTCGGTTTCGAGGCCGCGACGGTCGTCGGCACTGAAACCCGAAGACCTTTCCAGACGGTTCCGCGGGCCGTTCTGCTGAGCGTAATTTTGTCCGGTTTGTTCTTCAGTGTCGTTGCCTACGGGATAGTCGGCGCGTTTCATGATTTATCGCCCACGCTGGACAAATCAGATGCTCCGTTGAATCAAATCGCCCTGAGCATCGGCTTGGGATGGATCGGTAAATTCGTCTCCGCCGGTGTCGCGATGTCTTGTTTCGCTTGCATCATCGCCTGTATCAACGCCGGCGGACGGGTGCTCTATACCTTGTCGCGCCATGGCCTCGCACATGCCTCCGCGGCGCGTGCGCATGCCAGTCACGCGACGCCACATGCGGCCGTCAGCGTCGTTGCACTTCTGACCCTGCTGTCCTCCCTGGCGCTTACGGTGCGCAAGACGAACCTGATCGACGCCTTCGGCTACTTCGGCACATTGGCGTCCTTCGGTTTTCTCGTCGTCTACATGCTGGTCTCGATTGGCACGCCTGTATACCTGAAGCGGCTCGGAACGCTGCGCGCGCGGCACGTTCTGATTTCGATTGCGTCGATCGCTCTTATTCTTATCGCCATCGAGGGCAGCCTGTATCCGGTTCCGGAATGGCCGCTGTGGATCATTCCTTATGCGTTTATCGTTCTGG
Organism: Steroidobacteraceae bacterium; assembly: GCA_049515055.1. GTDB lineage: Bacteria > Pseudomonadota > Gammaproteobacteria > Steroidobacterales > Steroidobacteraceae > FEN-1191. Next base: position 22,115 of record JBEKUL010000009.1, read on the forward strand.
TCGTGGCAGGCGTTGCCTATTTCCTCTACTTGCGGTGGCGATCGCCGCAGAGGCTGCTGGAGATTGAAGCGGATATGCTGGCAGGGGACTAATTGTCCTGCCGATTCTACGGTGGTCGTGCCCAACGAAAGTTCGTGGCAAAGGACGGCGTATCGATACCTGCGCGTAGCCGGGGGTCAGGCTGCACCTCTTCCGTTATGGTGCGCAGGGGAATGACGCCCGCCCACGAGTCGAGCGCGTAGTCTTCATCGTCGTCGATCGGAGGACCGGTCCTTACTTTGGCCGATACCTCATCAAGCGCCAGTCTGAGTACTTTTGTGGCGCTCCATTCCTTCTCGGTTGGCTGTCGCGCGTGTTCCCATAGGCCCGGCATGAGCTTATCGACGAATCCCTTCAGTGCGGCTCGCTTTTCCTCCTCTCCCAGAAGTTCCGCCACGCCGAACGCCATGACCGATCTGAAATTCACGTTGTGATTGAAAGCGGAACGGGCTATCACTATTCCGTCCAGATGCGTTACGGAGAAGCAAACCGGGATCGCCTTCTCCTGCGCGCGCAACATCCGGCTTGCTGCAGATCCGTGCCAGTGCACATAGTTGTCTATGCGCCAGAAGTTGGTTGGCGTGACAAACGGCTGCCCATCGACCACGTAGGCGATCTGACACACGAGCGCCGTATCCAGGATGGAGTCGATAGTCTCTCGATCATATTTCGCAAGCCAGCTGTACCTGCGGATTACCGTGCGTTGGCTCGGGGCCTTTGCTTCGTTGCTCGCTTCGTTCATCTGTGTGTCGCTCAAAACCCGAGTGCAGCGCGCTTATCCTGCGCCGTTGGCAAAGGCTCCTGCTTGAGCGTTAATGTGGGAAGGACCTGGGAGCGTGCGCGATTGACATCGATCCATTCGCGTTCAGACGCAGGCACATCTTCTTCCGCATAAATTGCTTTGACCGGACACACGACGATACACGCCATGCAGTCGATGCATTCCTGCGGATCGACATAGACCATCATCTCATCGGCATGAAAACAAGTCACCGGGCATACGTCGATGCACTCGGTGAATCGGCACAGGCTGCAATTTCCCGTGACCACAACCGTCATGAAGGCCTTCGTCGCTAGCCTATCAATCAACAACTCTATGCCTGGAATGCCGCAATGGCGGCAACCACTCGGCGGAAATTCAATAAGACCACCGCACGAGCGTGAACAGCCGCGTAATTCAGCATATCTGCGTCGCGCACTAACGTGGGCCTTGCGCTGAAGTAAATGCTTCGAATTAGGGCAACAGCTATGAGCGGTGCGATGGCTGCATTGGGTTGGTGGCACGCAGTGCGAGCTAAATGCTCTGAATACCCGGTTAAGGACATCGTTTGTTGCGGGCATGAACCAGGCAACGCGACTGATTGTCTGGTACGGAAGTTGCAGTACCTCTCGAATAATCCGGGAGGTGCTCGCGATGTACACCAGCAACCACAATTCGAATTTGAGGCTACTCGTTCTGGCGGGGGCGATTCTGAGTGCGAGCCTGCTGTCGAGCAATGCTCTGGCGCAAACAATTGCCAGCGCGGCGAGCGCCGGCGCGACTGAAACGGGCCTGTCGGAAATCACGATCACTGCCCAGAGATACGAGGCGACCATTCAGGACACGCCCGTCAGCATCTCGGCACTCAGTGGCGAAGATCTGATCTCCTCCGGCATTACCAGCGTCGAAGACATCACCCGCACGATCCCGGGCTTATCGATGCGTTCGGCGGGACCTGGACAGTCCGAATACGAAGCGCGCGGCATTGCGGCTAACGGCGGTGCCTCGGCCACGGTCGGCTTTTATCTGGACGATGTGCCGTTATCCTCCCCGACGCTGGATCAGGTCGGCAAGGTCATGATCGATCCGGATCTCTACGATCTGAGCCGGGTCGAGGTGCTGCGTGGCCCTCAGGGTACGCTCTATGGATCCGGTTCCATGGGTGGCGCGATCAGAATCGTCACCAATCAGCCCAAGCTCGGCACGTTCGAGGCCACGGCTGAAGGCACAATCTCGGGCACGCAGGGCGGCGGCCTCAATGGCGGCGGCAATGCGATGATCAATGTACCGCTCGGTGACCTGTTCGCGCTGCGCATTGTCGGCACCGACACGTATCGCAGCGGCTGGATCAATCGCGTCGTGTTGAATCCGTTTCCGCCCGATACCACTTACTATCCCGGCGGGGGCACTGTGCCGCCCTATCTCCGGGGCGATGTGCTGGCGGCGCCCGTGGGATATGTGGATAAGGACGCCAACACCGAATACCTGAATGGCGGCCGTGTCAGCCTGCTGTTTCAGCCTACCAGTGATCTGGCGATTACCGCCAGCGCGATGGTCCAGCATATGTCGATGGGCGCTTATGACGAGTTTGACAGTCCGCCGGGATCACAGTACCTGTCGCGCTACGAGCCTTTCAATGTTCCGGAGCCCATAACCGACGATATTCATGTCGAGAGCCTCAAGATCACCTACAACATGGGCTTCGCGGAACTGACCAGCGAGACGGCTTATTTCGATCGGCAGGAAATGCAGACCCAGGACGGCTCGGAGACCATCTCGGTCGACAACAACGTTTTAGCCAACGGTAATGAGAATACCGGGCCAACATTTTCGGGCTATATACCGAGCCAGTACTCAGAACAGGATCTCACTCGTCAGCTCAGCCAGGAAGTGCGACTCGACTCGCGCGGTAACGATCGATTGCACTGGACGGTGGGCGCGTTCTGGAGCGAGCTCAATTCCGACTGGATCGAGAACGGCAACACCACGGACACCGTACTGCAACCTCAGGGCATTTTCTATTATTCGGATAACCCCTATCGCGTGGAGCAGGCGGCAGTTTTTTTCGATGGCTCGTACAAGTTCGCCGACCACTGGACATTCGCCACCGGTGCGCGCTGGTACGACTACAAGAGCCGGCAGTTCGAGTATGAATTTGGCTTCGACGCGCCCAGCTTTTTGCCGCCCGCAGGATCGCTTGCGGACTACGTGGCCAACAGCGGCTTCAACCCGCGCTTCAATCTGTCGTACGAGCCTAACGAGGATCTGAATACTTATATATCGGCTTCGCGGGGGTTCAGGCCGGGCGGCGTGAATCAGATTTTCCCGCCGCCGCAAGATTATCCGTTTTGCTCGGTCGCGCCGCTCACGTTTAGCTCAGACAGCGTCTGGGACTACGAGATCGGCGAGAAGGCGAAGATGTTCAACAACTGGCTAAGTGTCAACGGCGACATCTTCTATATCGTCTGGGACGGCGTGCAGCAGGCACCGCTGATCAACTGCGGCTACGAATACATCACCAACGCGGGCAACGGACGCTCTTTCGGGCCGGAGCTTGAGATCAATGCCAAGCTGTCCGAGGAATGGACGATCAACGTCAATGGGGCCTACACGGATGCGACGATCACCAATGTCGATGCCGGCTATAAGGCCTTCCTGCAAACCGTTAATCCCGGTGGCGCGCCCACTTGCCGCGCAGACTCCAGCACCTGCTACGCGCCAATTCTCAATGTGCCCAAGGAGACGGCCAATCTCTCGCTGGTCTACTCGACCGAGTTCGCGAACGGCTACAAGTTTTCGGCGCGCGCGGTGGATAGTTTCGTCGGCACGACGGTCGACGAAGCCTTCTACTTCGGCATCCGGTTGCCGCCGTATGACCTCCTCAACTTGCGCGCCGCGGTGGCTGGAGAGCGGTGGCAGGCCGCACTGTTCATCACCAACGTGACCGATAAGGTTGCGGAGATCTCCTCGAACAACACGAGCTTTCAGTTCAATACGCCGGCAGTGATCCGCTACTCGACCAATCAGCCGCGAACCTTCGGGACGCAGTTCGACTACCGCTTCTGACAGCAGTCAACTTTCGAGGGCGGCCAGTGACTCCGGCAGGATCTGGCCGCCGTCGATCACGAGGCTCTGGCCGGTGATGTAGGCGGCCTCGTCGCTGGCAAAGAACAGCGCCGCATTGGCAATGTCGCTCACGCTGCCCAGGCGGCGCATGGGTACCGAGGCTTCCATTTGCCTGATGTACTCCTCGCCCAGGCCCGCCAGCCCCTCGGTGGCGATGTTGCCCGGCAGCACCGCGTTGACCGTGATGCCGAAAGGTGCGAGCTCGATGGCCGCAGTGCGCATGAATCCGAGCTGCCCAGCCTTGCTGGCGCCGTAATGCGACCAGCCGGGATAACCGGTCACGGGGCCCGTGATCGATGAGGTCAGAATAATGCGGCCGGCTTTTTTTGCCTTCATCGCCGGCAGGCAGGCCGAGACGGCCAGAAACGTTCCCTTCAGATTCGTGCCGATAACGGCATCGAAATCCGCCGCCGTCATGGCTCCGAGCTTTGCGGCCGGGAAGATGCCGGCATTGGCGCACAGGATATCGATCGCGCCATATGCGTCAATTGCGGCTCGGGCCATAGCCTCCATATCCGATTGACTCGTCACGTCGGCGGCAAAGGCGCGCGCCTCCCCGCCCTCCGCGACGATCTCGGCAGCAGCGGCCTTGGCCTCGGCGAGCTTGCGCGATACGACCAGCAGTTTGCAGCCCGCCTGAGCGAAGCGACGCGCGATACCGCGACCGATGCCTTTGCTCGAGCCGGTGACGATGACAGAGCGTCCACGCAGCGGGGTAAACATCGACAGACTCCTTACGCGGCCGGCGCCGCTCTCAAGAATTGACCGGATAGAAACTCCTGCGCGATCATCACGGTGCCGTGCGTGTAGGTTGCGCCGAACTGATGCGCGAAGGCGACTTCATCGTGGGACGCAAGCCAGGCGCTCAGCAAGATCCGTCGCAGGACCACGAAGGTCGGTATGACCTGTATTTCATCAGCTGACAGCGGCGCGACCTGGCGGTAGCCGCTGCACCAGGCCCGCAGCAGCTCGGGCACGAGCGGCTCATGCTCGATGAAACTCACAGCGGTCGCAAAGTCGTACATGAACCAGCTGAAACCGCAATCGTCGAAATCGATGATGCGCAAGTGCTCTGCCTCGACCAGCAGATTGGCCAGACGCAGATCCGCATGCACCAGACCAAAGCGATGCGCGCCCATACCAAAGCGCTCGAGACGCTCACTGATGAGCGACAGAGCTTGCTCGATTACGGCCGTGCCGGAAGCGTCCAGGCCTATGGCGGCCCGCCATGATCCCCAGAAGGCGTGCGGCCCCACCATGGCCTGCAGGTCCCAGCGTTTGCGGCGAAAGTCCGCGGGCCGCTGCCATGATCGGGCGTGCCGGTGCATCTTCGCTGTGAGCTCGCCCAGTCGCACGAACCATTGCACGGCATCACGACTCGAGTCCGGTTCTCTTCCGGGGAGCCGATCGAAGGCGACTGCATAGCGGGATGCTCTGCCCGACGGGGACGCCAGCGTCTGGACGAGCTCGCCATCCCGGCCCGACATCGGCGTGGCCGTCTCGATAGCGCCATCCCGATGCAGCGCATGGATCCAGGCGAGCTCTGAACGGATCTCCTCGGCTGACGAGTAGCCCACGCGATGCACGCGCAACACCAGCTCGCGGCCGCCTCGGTCGCTGAGCGCAAACGTGGCGTTCTCTGAAAGATTAAGCAGGCTTATCACGGTAGCAGAAGACAAGTCCCAGCGAGTCAGGCTCTGTGCGACCATCAGCTGCAGGTCGGCGACGACCTCGGGGGCATATTCCTCAGCCATCTCACGGCGCTGCAGTGAGTTTCGTCAGCACGTCATCCAGCGCCGCCGCGAGCCGATCGGCGTGCGCAACCGAGAAACACAATGGCGGGCGCAGTTTCAGAATATCGCCGTACCGGCCGGCCGCGCCTATCAGCACCTGACGATCGCGCATTGCATTGATGATCGCCGTGGCGAGTTGCGCTTGCGGTGAGCCATCGTCGGCTCGCGTCATTTCCACACCGATATAAAGACCAGCGCCGCGTACATCGCCGATGACGCTATGGCGTGTCGAGAGCTCTGTGAGACGCTGCTTGAGATAGCCGCCGACCTGCAGCGCATTACGCATCAAGCCTTCGTTCTCGATCACATCGAGCACGGCCTGCCCGGCCGCGGCGGCGACCGGTGAGCCCGCGAAAGTATTGAAATAGCCGACCTGCTGGCACAACGCTGCGAGAATCTCCGGTCGCGTCACGACAGCGGCGATCGGATAGCCGTTACCCATCGGTTTACCCATCGTGACGATGTCGGGCTGCACACCATGGCGCTGGAAGCCCCAGAAGTGCGTCCCGGTACGGGCAAATCCAGGCTGCACTTCATCCGCGATGAACATTCCGTTGGCGCGGTGAACGACGTCAATGGCGGCAGCCAGGAACCCGGGCGGGTCAGCAAAGATGCCATCGCTGGAGAAGATGCTGTCGATCAGCAACGCAGAAAATCCGATGCCGTGGCGTTCAAGATCGTTGATCGCCGAGCCAACCTGGCCAGCGAAAAAATCGGCCACGCGTTCGGCCGGAACGCGATGGAAGTCGGGGGCCGGGATCACCCGCACATGCGGCGGCGGCCCCCCCTGCTTGAACACGCTCGGTGAGACTTCGCTCACGCGTGCGGTGTTGCCGTGATAGGCCGCCTCGGTGACGATGACGCCCGTGCCGCCCGTGTAATGATTTGCGAGCCGCAGGGCCAGATCGTTGCTCTCGCTGCCTGTGCAGGTGAAGGTGATATTCGATAGGTCACGGGGGAGCGTTGCGAGCAGGCGCTGCGCGTAATCCACGACGCCCTGCTGCAGATAGCGGCTGTGGATATTGAGTTGCGCCAGCTGCCGGCTTGCCGCTTCCACGACCCGGGGGTGGCAATGACCGACCGAGGGCACATTATTATAGGCATCCAGGTAGGCAACGCCGTCGACGTCGTAGAGCCAGCATCCCTCGCCGCGCACGATCTCGAGGGGTCGCTCGTAGAACAGCACCGATGCAGCGCCGAACAACTCGGCTCGCTGCTTGATGCGCGCGCCGAGGGCGCCGCCAAAGTCCGCGGTGGCATTCATATCGAAGGCGTTGAGCGCGAGGATCGGCTTCATCAGAAGTAATCGGGCAGTGGCGCACTGGCCACCGCCGGACGCAGTCTGATCAGCGCCCACGAGAGGGCCGCCCAGAGCAAGGTGAAATAGGGCCACAGATTATTGGGATAAGGGGGGGTCGGAAAGATCGTGTGGTAGAGGACCCAGACGAGCACGATCGGCCCCAGGATGCAGATCGCTGACCACAGCCCTCGCTGCTCGCGCCAGGCTTCAATGACTTCAGCGCCGGCGACGCCGATATAGACCAGGATCAGGGAAAGCACGCCAATTTCGCTGGAATAGCTGTAATAGTTGCCGGCGCCGGCGTATGGCGCCCAGATCACGAACGGCAGGATGATCAGGATTGCGGTCAGCGATACGGCAGGGGCTGGCGTGCCATGCGAGGGATGCACGATTGCGAGCACCGGCGAGAGCCCGGCGCGCCCTAGTGCAAACAGCACGCGACCCCCGGCCGTCAGACAGCCCAGCACGCCGCAGAAGCAACTGGCTGCTGCGGCCAGGTCCAGTGCCATGGCCAGCCGGGGCGTGGTGTAGCGCAGAGCCAGATCATTCAGCGGGGCCTGGGAGTTGCCGAGATCCTTGATGCCATGCGGGCCGAACCCGATCACCTCGCAATAGGCGACGAAGATGAAGAATACGCCCGAGCCCAGTACCGTGCCGAGCAGCGCAATGGGAATGTTGCGCCGCGGATTGATAGTCTCTTCGCCAAGGGTCGCGGCGCCCTCAAAGCCCGCAAAACTCAGGATGCAGAAAACCATGCCGTAACCCAGCCCCGACCAGCCGTTGAATTGTGCGGAAGGTTGAAAACTGGCTAGCGTCTGTGCGACGTCGGGGTGCGTCTGCTGCACGATGCGAATGCACAGCGCGATGATGCCGGTCACGGCGGCCCCCTCCAGTGCCAGCATGATCCAACCCGACAGCTTCATGTCGCGATAGGCGAGCCACCAGGCCAGCAGCATCGAGGCTCCCCCGATCACGAGCCACATCGATCCGACATCGATATTCGATGCCTTGAGCGCGGCACTCGCGAAGCTGCCAACCAGGGCCGCAAATCCGGTCGCGAATCCCAGATAGGTCGCGAGCAAGGTCCAGCCGGCGACGAATCCCATGCGGCTGCCGAAGGTGTGAGTGATATAGGCGTAAGCCGATCCGGCATGAGCAACGCGATGGGTAAAGGCGATGAACGACAGTGCAACGAGCGCCATTGCGACCGTGCCGATCGCAAATGCGAGCGGTGCAGCCGGTCCGGCCGCCTGCGCAACCAGTGTGATATTGAAAGCTGCGGTTACCGTCGGGGATATGACGGACAGCGAGAGTGCAACGGCCTCGGGCAGATTCAGGCGCGATACCAGGGTTCCCAAGCATTAACTCCTTCCCCGAAGAGCCTCACCACATCATGAACGGTGCCACATCGGCATCGGCTACGCGGCCGTTGCTCACGTCGGTCATGGCCTCATCGATGATACCCAGTGCTTCCGCCACCTCGCCCTCGCTGAGCGTGAGCGGCGGGGTGAATTCCAGCACATTGCCGCGCAGTCCAACATAAAAGAACACCGCTCCGAGCTCATAAGCCCGATAGATCACCTTGGCAGTCGTGCTGACCGGTACCGGCTCACGTGTGTGCCGGTCGCTGACCAGCTCCACGCCGATGGCTAGACCGCGGCCCCGTACGTCCCCGATCATCGGATGGCGTGCACTCAATTCGCGCAAGCCCTGGGCGAGTAATGCACCAACCCGGTTCGCCGTTTGGCTCAGATCCTTGTCGGCAATCGCCTGCAGCACGGCGCGTCCGGCGGCGGTGGCGATGGGGTTGCCGGCGGTAGTTTGTAAGGCAAAGGCCGGAGCGTGGTCCATGATCTCCTGCGGTCCAATGACAGCCGACAGCGGCAGACCTCCGCCCAGTCCTTTGCCGAATACGACGAGGTCGGGCTCGAGCCCCTCGTGCTGGAAACAGTGCATTTTGCCGCTGCGGGCGAGGCCCACTTTGACCTCATCGACGATGATCCGGATGCCATGGGCTCGACAGCGTTGCTGGATCGCCGCCAGAAAACCTGGCGGCGGCACGATGAGTCCACCGTCGGCCATTAAAGGCTCGATGAATATCCCTGCGACCTGTTGCGGCGGGCAGGTGGTCGCAAACTGATAATCCAGCAGCTTGAGCACGTCCTCGGCGCTGAAGTTGCCCCGATAGGGTTCCGGATAGGGCAGAAGCACGAGTCCCGCGCGCGGCAGAGTGTGAGTCATCGCGGTGTGTCCGCTGATGCTCATCGAGCCCGAGAGGTTGCCGTGATAGGAGCCGATAAACGAGATGAAGCGAGATCGGCCGCTCGCGGCCTGCACCACGCGCATCGCGCAGTCATTGGCGTCCGAGCCGGAGTGGCCGAACCAGACGCGCCGCTGCCCCTTTCCAGGCGTGATTCGCAGCAGATCCTCGGCCAGCGCGACCGCGTTCTCGTTGGGAAAGGCCAGCAGGCTCGCGCCGGCCATATTGGCGCTCGCCTCGCTCACGGCGCGCGTGATAGCCGGATCGCTGTAGCCGAGGATGGCCGGCCCGAAGGACGCGGAGAGATCCAGCAATTGCCGGCCGCCCTCCTCGATCAGACGATTGCCATGCCCGCCGATGAGGCTCAGCGGCGAGAAGCGCAGCCGCGCGATGTTGGCAATGCTGCGCGCATCGCGCTCGCGCAAGCTTGACGGATAATTCACCGGGATAATCCCGGCAGCCCCTGTTGCGCATCGCGCAGCGCCTGGCTGATGCGCTGCGCCCACGCCGTCTGTCCGCCCTCATCCAGCAGCAGATCCTGGCGGATCTCGATCTCAACGTGCGGCAGTGCGCGCGCCTCGCCATGCCGTGGAATGGTGTAGTCGGTCGCGTCGCTGACGAAATAGGGCTCGTTGTCGGCGATCAGGAGATCGGGCTCGCGGCGCAGCCTGTCGAGCACGAGACCGGCGAAACGACGATCGCGGTTATACAGTATGGCTGCGTGCATTTCGCGGCGGACACCCTTGTAAATGTTCGTCATGCTGTGCTGAGCCACCAGTATCGTGGGTCGATGCACCGCGAGCCTTTGATCCAGTAGCGCGCGAATCCGCTGATGATAGGGCTCAAAGACCTCGGCACGGCGTGCAGCAATCTCCTCGGCACTCAAGCCCATGTTGCCCGGAATCTCGACCGATTCGCTCATCGTTGGAATCGATGATGCGACCTCGGGGTCGCGATTGCAGTCGATCACGAGCCGCGAATAATTCTGTGCGATCAAGGGCGCGTCGAGCGCCGCCGCCACCTTGCGGGCCACCGCAAGGCTGCCGATGTCCCAAGCAATGTGCCGGTGCAATTCCGAGGCCGGCAGACCCAGATCCGCCAGGCGACGGGGGATGCGAGAGCTCGCATGGTCCACGACGATAACGAAGTCGGATCGTCCATCCAGCCCGACTTCGAGAAACGCTGGCGGCTCGTCGGGTGCAAGCAACCTGAAGCCCGTGCCGGCGGCGCTGGCCATCGACTTACACGCCCCAATGAAATCGGTATTTGATAGCCAGCTGTACCTGCGATTCGATAAGTCCGGAGGACTCATCATATTCAATGCGCTGCGGAAAGCGACTCGTGGCCCGTATCCATTCGGCCGCCAATCGCCAGCCTGTGCCTAGGTCGTGTATCCAGCCGAAAGTCCAGGCGTGACCGACCTCGTCACTGGGCGGTCCGTAGATGCCGCTGACCTGGCTCGTCTGGAAGTCATCGAAGCGCGCAGTGAAGCGCTCACGCTGCCACTCAAAGCTCGTGAGCGCAAACGCGGTGCGGTAGTTCATCTTGAATTGTTCGTCGAAGTAGACATTCGGGCCCCACGCCGTATCGCCGTCGATGTACTGGAGGATGAAAGTCCAGGCGGCGTTCGGCTCCAGTCGCGCGCCCATCGTCGAAAAGCGCGTTCGCCAGGCCGTCGCCGTGCTGGTCATTGCGCTCGGGTCGGCGCGATTATCGTAGTGCAACGCGCGCACTTCGAGGATGTCGTGATGGCGCCAGATCAGTCCAGCGTAATAGCCGGGGTTATGGTCGACCTGATGATAGAACTCCATCGGCGGCATTCCCAGGCCGCCGAAGAGTGTCGAGGGTCGGTCGGTCATACCAAATCCACGATCCGCGAGCAAACCTCCGGCCGGCTCATTCCAGGCATATACGGCTGCCACGAGCGCAACATCGCCCAGGTAGCCATGGCTCGCGCCGAGCCAACGGGCTTCAAACTCGGTGCCGATCGTGCGAAATTCCTCCCCAATCCAGGTGTTCAGTGCCGATGGCGTGAGCGTGTAGACATCCGTCCAGCCCGCACCGCGATTTTCGAGCGAGACCGGCATGTAGAACGCCCCGGCCTTGGCGCTCCAGCGTATCGATTCGGTTGGAAACGGCCGCGCCTCCAGGTACGCCTCGGAGAGGTCCACGAAATTGCGATCGTGATCGTCGTAGGCGTCGGCAACGACATGCGCGCTGAGTATGTCGGTAATACGATACTGCGAGGCGAGCATCGCGTAGCCCAGGCGCAGATCCTCATGCCCTGAGTCAAAGCGCAGCAGGCCCAGGCCGCCATAAAGATACGAAGTCGGACTCGACGCCTCGACCCACCGTACATCGAGCTCGCCGACGAGGTTGAAGCGATCCTGTGCCAGCCCCGCCGAGCTCCAGAGTGTGGCGCTCAACACAGCGAGGGCACCGACTCGGCGCATCAATACTCCCAGTCGGCCCGCGGCGCTCTGGGCTCGGGCCTCGCACGCAGGTCGCGGGTCAATCGGATTTGCGTGCTGGTGCCTTCTGCCGCCCCCAGGTGTACGGTTTGCGTCAATGTTGGCGCAGGATCCGCGATGTAAGGACTCCAGATCGTGAGCACGTAATCGCCGGGACCATTAGTCAGGTGCACGCTGCCCTGCGCATCCGTCTTGCCGTAGAACGGCGCGTCCGTGACGTAAATATAGCCAACCATCTGGTCATGGATGTTGCATCCGAGCACGACGAGGCCGGCCTTATCAAATATCACCGGCGGATGCAGCGCGCCCTTGTAGAGCGCGAGCTGAAAGCGCTTGGCGGGCGAGAATGAGTAGACCTGGTGGCTGACCGAATCATTGTTCGGAAACTCGACACTGGTGCCCACGCCGACCACGAGCACCTGCGGCACGAACGCGATATTGCGCTGATCCATGATCGCTGTGGCATGACTGGCTGCAGGTGCGGCGTGTACCTCTGGGGTTGGCACGGCGGTCACGACTACTTCCGGTAGCGCATGGCCGCTGCGATCCAGCACCGTGACGGTAAGTCCGGCCGCAAGGCAAAGGCTGGACGAAGCGCACGCGCCGAGGCACGCAAGTGTGATCCATTTCGCGAAACTGCTCGCCATCGCAGCGCATTGGGTCAGATATCGGCGCCGAGCCCCGGAATGGCTATGGCCAACACGGCTAGCATGGGTCATGCAAGTGCGCCCGTCGTTGTTAGGCAGTTTCCGCGGGCAAATCCTAGCCTTAGTAGTCGGTCTCGTCACGTTGATTCTGAGCGCCGCGCTCTTTGCGGTCGTGGTTCGAACACGCGCTGAGGTCGAGCAACAGGCCGTGCGGCAGATGCGCTCCGCCGCTGACACCGCGCGCGAGATGTTGCGCTTTCGCGGCAATCAGCTCACCGGCGCCGCCGAGGTGCTCACCTCGGACTATGGTTTCAAGGAAGCCGTGTCCTCCGGGGATACGCCGACGCTGATTTCAGCCATCCAGAATCATCGTGCCCGAATCGGAGCGGACGCGATCATCGTACTGGGCCCGGACGCAAGATTGATTGCCAGCACACTTGGCTCGGTCAGCGCGCGCACGCAGCGCGATCTGCAGGAGCTGATCGCGACCAACTCCGATGCGCAGATGCTGCGACTGTATCGGCTCATCGAGGGCCGTCCTTACCAGCTCGTGCTTGCCCCGGTGCTGGCCCCCGAACCGATCGGGTGGACGGCCGTGGCCTTTGCGCTGGACGATAAGCTCGCGACCGATATGGCCCGCGTATTGGGCGTGGACGTCGCGTTCGTGAGCGACGGGGAGAATACGGCTGTCGACGTCGAGAGCTCCCTGGACAAGGCCCGCCAATCGGCGCTCGCACAGGCGGCCGATTCTCGCGCGACGGCGCCGTTCTTCCTCAAGAGCGGTGCCGATGAGTATCTGATGTGGACCAACCCGATCCGCTCGAAAGATGGTCGCCTGTCACTCGTACTGCAGCGCTCGATGTCTGAGGTTATGCGCCCGTATGAGGTGCTGCGCCAGTCGATCCTCCTGATCGGCGGCGCTGCGCTGGCCGTGGCCTGCGCGCTCGGTGCGCTGATGGCGCGCGGTGCGACCCGGCCGATCGATGCCCTGACGAAGGCGGCCGAGCGGCTGGAGGCGGGCGACTACAGCGTTGATGTGCCGCCCGCTGGTACCACGGAGCTCTCGCATCTGGCCAGCGCGTTCAACGCCATGCGTACGGCGGTCGCCGATCGAGAGGCGACGATCCGGCATCAGGCCTTGCACGATGGGCTCACGCAATTGCCGATGCTCGCACGCATGAGCGAGATACTTCAGGAGCTTTTGCTCGAGGCGCGTCGTGTCAATCAGCCCGTCACGGTGTGTCTCATCGAGATCCAGCAGTTTCAGAATATCATCGCCTCGCTGGGCCATACGGCCGGCGATGAGGTGCTGTGGGAAGTCACGCGGCGCCTGACGGCCGACATTCCGATCAGCGAGCGCGTCGGCCGTACCGCTACCGATCAATTCCTGGTCGTGCTGGAGTCGGTCGGTGCCGCGCAGGCCAGAGAGCGGGCCGAAGCGATAATCGAACAGCTGCGCGCTGCGTTCGACTATGCGGGTGTCTCGTTGCAGGTCGAGACGCGCGCAGGCGTGGCCGTTTTCCCGGACGATGGCGATCTGCCTTCCGAGCTGCTGCAGCGAGCCGAACTGGCGCTGTATAGGGCCAAGGAGGCCGGTACGGCCGTTGGCGTATTTGTTCGCGGCGACGATGAATCGCACCGACATCAGATGGCGATCCTCGGCCAGCTTCGCCGCGCCATCGCCTGCGACCAGTTGCAGCTCTACTATCAGCCGAAGTTGTCGCTCGAGGACGAACGCATGATGGGCTGCGAGGCGCTCGTGCGTTGGAATCATCCTGAGTTGGGCCTCATTCCGCCCAGCGATTTTATTCCGCACGCCGAGCGCACCGGCATGATCCGCTTCCTCACGGCATGGGTGCTGCGCAGCGCTCTGCTGCAGCTGCGTGCCTGGAAGCAATGCGGCCTCGAACTCGACGTGTCGGTCAATGTCTCGCCGACGGACCTGGCTGACCCGAGCTTCGCTGATTCCCTGATAAGGATCCTGGCCGAGACGGGTGCGGATTCTCGGCGGCTGGTGCTGGAGCTCACCGAAAGCGCGGCCATGAAGGACCTGTCGAACACGCTGCGCGTCATGGAGCAGCTGCGCGTGCTCGGCATTCGCTTCTCGATCGACGACTTCGGTACCGGCTACTCTTCGCTTTCGCACCTCAAGCGTCTGCCGGTGGACGAGATCAAGATCGACCGCTCGTTCATTCAGGAGCTCGAAACGCGACCGCACGATGAGGTGATTGTCCGATCAACCATCAACCTGGGTCATGCATTGGGACTGAAGGTCGTCGCCGAAGGCGTCGAGCTCAAGACGAGCTTCGAGGCACTCAAACGGCTGGGCTGCGATCTGGTACAGGGCTATCTGGTTTCGCACCCCTTATCGGCGAGCGACTTGCTGCGCTGGACGGTCGAGCGAACAGCGGACGAAGGCCCTGGCCCGGGCCCCGTCCACAGCGCCGACCACAGCAAGTCAGCCGCAAGTCTTAGTTGGCCTTGACCTCGATCTTGCGTGGCTTCAGTTCCGCTCGTAATGGAATGCTCACCGAAAGCACACCGTTGCTGAGGGTGGCAGCCGCCTTGTCCGCATCGAGCTCACCGCTCAAGGTGAAGCTGCGCCGATAGCGCGTAGATTGAATCTCGGCGTACAGCGCCTCCATGCCCGCGGGCGTGTCAATTTGCACATCGCCCTCGATGACCAAAGTGTTCTTGTCCGCCTGGATGTTCAGGCGTTCTTTGGACACCCCGGGCATATCCAGGCGCAGCGTGATGCCCTCGGCGTCCTGAAACACGTCCGCGGGAGGAATCAAGGGATATTCGCTCTCGCGCTCACTGCGTTGAGCTGCAGACGACAACTGCGACGAAGAAGACTGCTTTGCGACTTGTTGCTTGTCGTTCATAGCTTGAGTTCCTCAGGTCAATTGATTTGGATCTGGCGGGGTTTGGCCGTCTCGCGGCGGGGCAAAACGATCTGCAGCACGCCATCGCGATACTTGGCCTCGACCCGCTCCGGGTCAACGTCCTCGGGCAGCGTAATCACCCGGCGGAATTCGCCGTCGAAGCGCTCCTGCCGGAAATAAGTTGCTTTTTCTTTGACCGGCAACTTGCGGCTGCCGCCCACCAGCAGCAGATTCTGCTGGATCGAGATATTGAAGGCCTTGGCGTCGAGTCCTGGCGCAAACAGATAAACATGGACCTCGTTATCTGTGGAGCCGACATTGGTCGGCGGAAAGGCGCCCCTCGCGACCGATCGAATGTCGGCTGGGGTGCTGCGGGGACCGAACATCTGGTCGACCCCGCCTTCTATGCGCCTGAGCTCGTCGAACAGGGTATCAAGAGCGCTCATATTGCCAAACATATCCGTACCTCCTCTTAAGAATGGCTAACTGAACTGCCCGCACGAAAATCTAGGGGCGCGGCGCAAGAGTTCAAGGGCGGCGGCGCGCAAAAGTGATCTGCCAGACTGGCGTGGACCTTGAATTAGCTCGCCGTGCTCTGATCTAGCGCAGTGGAGCCCTGACAAGGGAGGAGCCGCGGAATCATGGATCCAAAGAAAAAGCTGCGATCCGAGCTTGAACGCAGTATTTCCCGTGCCTGGGAAGGCCTCACCGACGGGTGGCGCGAGCTGCTTAGCCGCAGCAATGGAGCGCTCACGCATTTTGCGCGTACTGCGGTGCAGCAGAAGGCCGATAACTCTCCTGAGAAAGTGCCCCATTGGGCAATACTCGCGGCCGAATGCTGGGAGACCGCCTATTCAGTCATTGTTCAGATCGAGGTTCCCGGCATGAGCAAGGACGACCTCGATGTCTCGATCCATCGCGACGGACTGCGGATTCACGGTGAGAGGCGCTCGGCCGCTGACCAGCAAGGCAGGCTCTATTATCTGATGGAGCGCGCGTTCGGACGCTTCGAGCGCACGATCTCTCTGCCGGACAATATCGATGCGCCCAGAGCTGAAGTATCGTATCGCGACGGGGTCGTAACGGTGATCGTACCGAAGACGCAGGCGTTGCCACCGACGCAGCTGTCCGTCAAGTAGCGTTGGTAATAGTGAGAGAAGGCACGGGAGTGAGAAATCTGTTCGCAGGTCATGTTTTTAGACTAGCGCTCTTCGGTGTTATTTCCGCCAGCCTGACCACGCCCGTCATGGCAGACTGGAATGCACTCAGCGCGCTGCAGCGCGAAGGGGCTCTCGTCAGTGCCGCGGCGATCGACCTGGAGCACCACACCGTCATCGGCCGCTTGAACGCCGGCACGCGCCTGACGCCGGCCTCGCTGACAAAACTGATCACCGCCGCGGCCGCGCTCGAGGCGTGGCCGACCGACAAGATGTTCCAGACGCAGCTGCTCGCGTCCGGCGAGATTCATGATGGCGTACTGGCAGGGGATCTGATCCTGCGCGGTGCGGGTGACCCCTCGCTCGATGATCACTCGCTCTGGCAGCTCGCGGCGCAACTCAAGGGCTACGACATCAGTTCGGTCTCAGGCCGGTTGCTCCTCAGCCTCGCGCCCTTCGGCAGCATTGCCTGCGGGGCGAAGGATCGCTGCGACGCGCTTCGGCACAGTGAATCGGCCTACAACGCGCCGGTCGCATCGCTCGGCGTGGATTTCGGCAACTGGTGCATCATCGTGCGGCCGACTCAGGCGGGAAGTCCCGCACAGATCCGCGGCTGCGCGGTCAACCGCCTGCCCATAGCGGTGATCGGGAGCGTTAAATCGGTTGCCCCCGGCATGCGCTCGACGCTCAAGGTCGAGCGCGATACCGATGCAGATGGCGACCGGCTGCGCGTTGGCGGCGACATCCCGCTCGGCGCCGAACAGCGCGTCTATCGCGCGATGTCTGATTCTGCGCGCGGGGTCGGACTGCTGTTCGACGAGGTTCTGCGTGAGCTCGGTATCTCCCCTCCCGGATCAATGGCGGTCACTGACGAGCAGCCACCCGCGGGCGCCTATGAGCTCGCGCAGACCGAAGGCCTGACCTTGCGCGAGCAGCTCGGACGCATGCTGCGATTCTCGAACAACTATATCGCCGACGTGCTCACGATGGATCTGGCCGCGAGCGTGAGTAGCTCACCGCCGATCGATCTTGCTGCCGCCACGCAGGTACTCACGCAGTTCGTGTCGCGCGTGCAGCGCGCTACGCTGCCTGCCGAGAGTGGGTTACCGGTGTTGATCAGCGGGAGCGGTCTGACGACCGAGAACCGGCTGTCGGCCAGCGATCTGACGCAGCTGCTTGACTACCAGTACCGCGCAACGGGGCACTTTCCGGCCTTCTATGGCAGCCTCACGGTGCCGCGCGATGCGCCGTTCGAGTTCATGCGGCTCGGCAGTGACGACTGGCTCGATCGCGTCGCGCTCAAGACCGGCACCTTGAATGAACCGGTGTCCGTTTGCGGGATTGCGGGCTATCTGCGCAAGCGCGACGGCGGCTGGATTGCATTTGCAGTGATCGTCAACGGCAGTGCGGACCACAACCACATCTCGCACGATCTGGCTATGCGCGCCGCGCGATCGGATCTCGAGGATATTCTGGCGCGCAATTAAGCAGGCTATTTACTTCCAACCCGCACGCTTTGCCTGCACTTCGCCTTGTGCATCCAGGGGCTCGCCTGCCATTTGATCTTCCACCGCGGCGCGCACCGCCGCAGGCAGCACCGAGGCGGCCGGACGAAAGCCCGCGCCGCTGCTGCCTGCAGGCTCGGCGAGCGCCAGCGCATCAATGCGCCAGTCCGCGCCCTGATGGCACGCAAGGCCGCTGACCGGCT
>JBEKUL010000010.1:0-39107 GCA_049515055.1 Steroidobacteraceae bacterium
TCATCGTAGACGTGCAGGCCAATGTCCGATGCGGGCGGCAGCGTGGCCGGCGCCGCCGCAACCGGCGTTGCGACCGTGCGTACATGCGTTTGCGTGCCGATCTGATCGAAGTCCAGAAAGAACAGGTCCTGGCTCGGTCCGAGTTGCATCGCGAAGACCGTGCCCACGCTCGAGAGCAATTGGCCGTTTGCGGCCGAGTAATTGGAGTTGGTCACGGCCGTGTTCAGCGTGCTGTAGGCCTGGCCGACCGGCACTTCCTGACCATTCATGCCGATGTACATCCCCGCGATCGGAATATTGCCCGGCTGAGCCTGCGGATTGAGACTGATGAAGGTCGGATCGCTGAACAGGTAGCTGTAGTTGTCGAACTGGCTGGCCGTAAACATGATGTAGCTCTGCGACATGCCGGTGAGCGCGCTCACATCGAACAACAGGTAGTAGAGCTGACCCACGCCCGCGGCGTAGTTCTCCTGGATCTGCGACAGTGTGAGCGCGTGGCTGTGAACCGCCGCAAAGCGGATCTCGCCAGCCCAGGGGCGGTCATTGGTCGTCTCGTTGCCCAGGAGGAACGCGAAGGTCGGATCCCAGTTGGTCAGCGCGCCTCCAGTCAGCTTATCCACATCGCCGGTGAAATTGCCGTTGATATAAAGCTGTCGGCCGCTCGTCGGGCTATAGGTGAGCACGATGTGCTGCAAAGCAGCCTGCGCGTTCATGTTGGCCGCCGCGGTCGTGAGCGCCGGGGCGCCGTTGGCGTCGCTGACCGTGCTGCGTGCGTAGGCCTGATATTGCATGGCGTTCTGCGCCAGCGTGAAATTGCGCAGCGTCTCGCCGCCGGAGTAGCTGGCGATGAAGGCGTTTTGCTGCGTCACGTTGGCGGGCGCGGCCCACAGCTCCAGCGAGTACTGCCCGCTGGCGGTAAGCGCGGTGTAGAGCTTGTCGCTGGTGGCAGTCGTGCCCTGCGCCTTGGCGCCACCGGTGCCAAAGATCAGACCCCAGGCGCTATCCCAGCTCGTGTTGCCTGAGACCGTCAGGTTGATCGCCGGGTCCACGCCGCTGGTGTCATAGGCGACGCTGCCGCTGCCTTCCTTGAACATCCAGCGCGCGATGGTATCGGCGTCATAGCGGTTATTGCCCGAGGCGATTGTGCCGGCGTAGAGCGTGAGTGCACGCGAGACCACGAGCGTGGGATCGACCGGAGTGACCGGCACGCCATTGGCAAAATTCTGGATCGCGGTCAGCATGCGCGCCGCGCTGCCCGGGCAGTCCACCGGGCCGCCGGGCGTAGTCGCCCAGCAGTTGTGCGACTCGGTGGCCAGACGCACATAGAAGCGCGAAAGCGGCGGGTCATTCAGACTGATCTTGGCCTGCGCCGCGGCATAGGCCTGATCCAGGTTGGGGCTTGCGAAGTACGGGGACTCGGGCGCGGTGGCGTTCGGCGAATGACAGCGCGAGCAGAACATGCTCAGCAACGGATAGACCGTGCTGGAGAACAAAGTCGGATCGGCCGGGAATTGCTTGGTCGGACCCACGGCCTGATCGACCGGCGCGGTCAGCTGGATCTTCGTTGATCCGCTCGCGCCGCCTGCGCCGCCGCCGGCCCAGTTCTCAATCCAGGTCGTCAGGATGTCGGCGCAGGCCTGCGGGCTCGAGAGCCAGCAGTTATGGCCGCCGGCAACCTTGATCACCATCGTGGATTGATTCGGTTGCGTCAGATTCACGACGGTGAGTGCGGCGGCATAGGCCTGATTCACGTCATCGGAACGGGCAAACTCGGGCGATTGGCCGCCGGCCTTGTGGCAGCCGCCGCATCGAGTCGGCGTGATGATGTTCTGCCACAGATTGACCTTGAAGGCCTCGACATCAGCCGAAGAGGGCGCCGGGCCCGTGTACAGGGATGCGGCAGCGCTACTCGTGTTGGCGAGCGGGGTGGTCGGCGCGCCGCCCGAGCAGGCGGCCAGCGCGAGCAGCGCCAGCGGCAGCAACAGACTCGGGGCGCACAGGCGGCATTGCTTCACTCTCGTCTCCCTAATGAGGCAGCGGCCTTCACTCACGTGCCCATGCAGTAGACCGCGGTCTCTGCAAAAACCTGCTTCATGTTGTAACCACCGGACTGGAAGTCCGAAGTGATCTGTGCCGCGGCGGCCTGATCAGCCGCGGTGCCCGGCGGTCGCAGGCAGATCGCCTGGAACACCTTCTGCACCTGGCAGGCGGCGAAGGCCTGGCTCGAGGCGAGCTCCTGGCCCAGCGATTTGGCCCCCTGCCCGCTGCCCGTAAGCGCGGAGCTCCACCCCATGAGCGAGTTGGGTCCCGAACGCCAGCGGTTGTCCCAGCTGTCGTCGTTGGTGACGTAGCCGGCGGGGAAGTTGCCCGTGTTGATGTGGTATTTCGCCTGCGTCTGTGCGGGCGTGTAAACCAGCTGCAGGGCCACCGGATCGTAGTTGTAGTAGGCGAAGGCCTGCACCATCGGATCCATGGCCGCGTGACAGCCGATACAGTTGTTCAGGAATACGCGGCTGTCGCCGCCCGGCGAGCGGCTCACGTCCTGACGGATGCGGTCGGGCGGGCGCGTGATGTCCATGACCTGCGGCAGGTCGTTGCACAGATAGTTGATCATCGTGAAGCGGAACATGGCGCGGTTGGTACCGGCGATGAAGAACGCCTGCGCCGCGGCCTCGGTGGTGATGACGCCGGCCGTGGCTGCCGACGGTATGCCGGTATTGGCCGATTGCGTGGTCGCCACGAGCGCGCTTTGCAGATCCACCCCATTGGTGTCGAGGTACTGGTAGTGATTGTTGTTGGAAGGCGAGTACGGCGGTGCGCCGGCAGTATTGCCGACATACAGGATGTCGCCCGACAGCACGGTGTTGAACGGCACGTTGTCGCGGATCATGCCGATCACGGTTGCTATATAGTCGTTGAGCGGCACGAACGCCGACTGCGCGCGATTGGTCGCAGGCGCGATGAAATTGCGCAGCGTCACGTTGTAGAAGCCGCTGTTGTTCATCGCCAGCTGTGCCGCGGCCTGTGCATTGCCATTGCTGATCAGCGTTGCCATTTGCGTGAGCACAGCATCGCTCGGCGGCACGCCAGCCAGACGATTGTGCATGCGCACGGCCTGCTCATTTGGCCCGGCGAACAGTGGCAGCGCCGGCTGCAGGCCGAGCAATGCCGCGAGCAGCGCAGGCGCTGCTCGGCGCGCTGCGCGACTGCGCCGCGCCGCTGTTCTGGTAACTGGTCGCATCCTCGCTCCCTGGTGCAAAATGATTTTGCACAGCGGGTGGAACTATAGGCATGAGAACAGCAGCGCCGTAATGTCTCAAAGGGCAGACAAGGGCAATGATTAGGTATAGAGGGTATCGTCACGTGTGGATTTTGAGACTGGCATCACGTCGCGCTGAGCCGCCAACGACTGAACTGTTCAATACGCCTCAACGGAGCATCGTTCGTTAATGAGACCCCATACCGGCCTGCTGGGCGTTGCGTTGGCGGGGGTTGTCGCCGCCTGCAGCAGTCACGGCAACCTCAACATCGGCAGTGGTCAAACCAATAGCGGGCAAAATATCGATTTTGCGATCGCTTACATCAAGCGCACGATGCCCACGGACGCAACCGCGCTGGCAGCGCTGCGTGCCAAAGATGATGTGACGCTGCCGCGCGGATACTGGACCAAGGCCGATGTCTATCTGCGCAGCAGCGCGAGCCCCGCGGGCATCGAGCAGAATCTGACCGCGAGCGTGACCGGCAGCGACTTCTGGGACGCCAAGGATCTGGATGTCGCCCCGGATGGCACCGCATTGGTGTTCGCGCTGCGCGGGCCCATCAGCGCCAATCAAAAGGACTTCGCCCCGCCCACCTGGCACATCTGGGAATACAACATCGCCAGCGGCACGCTCACCCAGATCACGGGCACGGTCGATGACACGCAGCCCAACGCCAATGATGTGGGTCCGCACTTCCTCGCCGATGGGCGCATCGTGTTCGCCTCGACGCGTCAGATTGGGTCGCGGGAGGTGTTGATCGATGAAAGCAGCACCGGCGCGAACGTGCAGCCGTTTGAAGCGCAGACCGAGTCGGACAACACTTCCGATTTCGTGCTGCATGTCATGAACGCCGACGGCACCGGCATTCATCAGATTTCATACAACCCGAGCCACGACATCGATGCCTCGCTGCTCGGCACCGGTCGCATCATGTGGAGCCGATGGGACGACACGCCGGGCCGCACCGGGGGCAGCGCCATTCAACTCTACAGCTCCAATCCCGACGGTAGCGACGTGCAATTGCTCTACGGTGCGCAAAGTCACGACACCAGCAGCAGCAATCCCGGCGCTGTGGGTACCTGCCCGGCCGGTGAGGACTGCACGGTGCAATTCGTCAGCACGCGGCAGCTGCAGAACGGCAACGTGCTGGCGCTGTTGCGGCCGATCACCGGCGCGGATTTCGGCGGCAATCTGCAATTCATCAACATCGGCGGTTATGTCGAGGACAATCAGAGCGTACCGGATGTGGGCTATCCGACCACCGCATTCGCGCAGCAGTTGGCGACTGCCAACGAAGTGCTCACGCAGACCGTCAACGGCATGCCGGTGCCCTCGCCGGGTGGGCGCTTCAACTCGGCCTTTCCACTCTGGGACGGCACCAATCGCATACTGGTGAGCTGGAACCAGTGCCGGCTGCAGAATGCCAGCGGCACACTCATGGACTGCAGCTCCGATAACCTCGCCAACGCCAATTCGGCGACTCCTACTCTGACGCTAGCGCCTCCGCTCTACAGCGCGTGGCTGCTGAATCTGAGCGCCGGCACCCTGCTGCCCATCATGACGCCGGTGGAAGGTCAGATGATCAGCGATATCGTCTCGCTGCAGCCGCGCACTATACCCTGCACGCTGAACCTGAGCTGTCCGACCGATAGCAGCGTGCCCAGCGGCTTTGATCCCTCTTACGGCATCATCGATATCCGCAGCGTCTACGATCGCGATGGCCTGGTCGTGGGCGATGGGCAGAGTGCGAACCTGGCACCGGGCGCGAGCCTCGCGGCCGTGGCGACCGCCAGCGCCAACGAGCGGCCGGCGCGCTTCCTGCGTATAGAGAAGGAAGTGGCCTTCGGCGATCCGAAACTGGGCGACGGCTTTCCGAAGTTTGATCAGAACATCGCTCTCTCGGGCTCGGTGGGTTATATGCGCCAGCTGCTCGGCTATGTGCCGATCGAGCCCGATGGCTCGGTGCGCGTCAAGGTGCCGGCGAACGTGCCGTTCCAGATCACGGTGCTCGACGCCAATGCCCAGGCGCTAGCGAGCTTCCCGCGCCATAGCGCCTGGCTCACGGTCAGGCCCAGCGAGGTGTTGAGCTGCAACGGTTGCCACACCCCACAGGGCTCGCAGGTGCTCACAAACTTCGCCGGCATCAGCGGCCAGACGGTGGAAGTCAGCGGCCGCTCGCATGGGCGCGCGGGTCTGTACACCGCGCTCAATGCTGGCCAGGGCGTCACGTTCAATGCCAGCGGCAACGGCAGCGTCGCGACTCTGGTGCTGTGCACCGGGGATACGATGGCCGAGGAACTCGTGGGTACGGATTGCAACGCCAACCCCTACAACGCCGCCGCGATCAGCGAAAATGTCCTCTTCAACGATGCCTGGGGCGATGGCAATACCAATCCAACCGGCCCCAATGCGCCGATCTCCTATACCTACAGCGCTCTGACGACCGCGCTGCCCATCCCGTTGGCCTGCCAGAGCGTCTGGTCAGGCTTCTGTCTGAGCATCATCAACTACCCGACGATCATCGATCCGCTCTGGAGCGTCGTGCGCGGCAGCACGAGCGTCAATCCTCTGGGTGCGAACACCTGCACCAACTGCCACACCTCCACGCGCACCACGGTCGTTGGCGGCGTCACTGTGCCGGAGCCGCCCGATGGCAACCTTCAGCTCGATGCCGATCCGGCGCAAAGTGCGACGGCGCAGTTGCGCGCCTATACTCAGCTCGTAGACACTCACGATGTACTGTCGGTCAACAGCACCAACCAGTTGGTAGACTCGGGCACGAGCGTGCCCGGCTCGATTATTCCCGGTACCGCCAACGGCTCGTGCTTTTTCCAGACGGTGACCGGCGCGAAGATGGGTTGCAGCGTGGCGGGGACGGTGAATCATGCTGGGTTCATGACCGCAGCGGAGCTGCGCTTGTTATCAGAGTGGGTGGATATTGGAGCGCAGTATTACAACAACCCTTTCGACGCGCCGTTGGCCAACTAAGGTCGCTCCTCTGATTGCCGCCGTGCTGCTATCGCTGCTGGCCACAGCGAGAGCGGATGCGCGCGAGTATCTGCAGTTGTTCGTCGTGCAGCCCTATCTCGAATTGCATACTGGACCGGGACGCGGCTATCCGGTCACGCAGGTCGTGGCGCGCGGCGAGTCTGTGGACGTGCTCATGCGCCGCACTGAATGGTTCAAGGTCCGCACCGAGCGCGGTATCGAAGGCTGGGCCAACGGGCGCGATCTGCAGCGCACGACGCTCGCCAATGGCGCGCCATTCGAGGTCAATCTGGGCGATCGCGCGGGCTTCGCGTCTCATCGCTGGGAGACCGGCGCATCGGCCGGCGCGTACGCCGGCGCGACGCTGATCTCGGCCTACCAGGGGCTGTCGCTGACGGACCATCTGAAGATTGAAGTCTCGGGCTCGCAGTTTCTGGGGAACCTCTCCAATGGTTACCTGCTCGATATCGGCTTCAGTCACGTGTTCATGCCGGAATGGCGCTTCTCGCCGTTCGTGACGCTCGGCGGCGGTTATGAACGGGTTGAACCGAAAGTGACGCTCGCGCAGCCACTGAGTAGCGACAATCAAAGCGCGTACTTTGGCGTGGGAGCGCGCTATTACCTGGCTCGGCGCCTGTTTCTGCGCTTCGAATTGCGCGGCCACGAGGTGTTTACGAACCAAAACAGCAACGAGGTCAAGAACGAATGGATACTCGGATTTGCATTCTTCTACTGAGCTCGATTGCGCTCGGCTGCAGCGGATGCGCCATATTCCATCGCAATGCCGAGCAACCTGCTCCAAACCCGGAGACGACGCCGAGCGCAGCGTCGCCGGATAGCGACAATCAGAGCGCGCCACCTAGCGTCATCGAGCCGCAGGTTGAGCGCCGTGAAGTAAAAGTGCCGGCAATTCATCCAAGTAACGTCGAGCTCGGCGCCTATTACGGGGAGATCTCGATCCAGGATTTCGGCGCACAGCCGGTCGCCGGGCTGCGCCTGGACTATCACATAAGCGAAGATTTCTTCGCCGAGATAACTTATGGCCGCGCCAAGGGCGGTCTCACTAGCTTTGAGTCTCTGAGCGATGTGCAGCTGCTTACCAATGCTGAGAGGCGCTTCACGTATTACAACCTGTCGCTGGGCTACAACTTGCTGCCGGGCGAGGTCTTCATCGGTCGCAATCTCGCCATGACCAGCGCCTTCTATGTGATCGGCGGCGTTGGCAGCGTCGATTTTGCCGGTGATCAGAACTTTACGGTGAATTTCGGTGCTGGCTTTCGTGTGTTGCCAACCGATTGGTTGGCGGTGCACATCGACGTGCAGGATCTGGTGTTCAGATCCGACGTCACGGGCGTGGAAGAGCTGAAGAACAATCTTCAGGCAACCATCGGCGCGACCGTATTCTTCTAGCGCGATCGCGGCAAGACTTGCCCGAGCGCTGGCAACGGAGACAGCCATGGATCGAAGCAATACTCATCATCGCCCTGCGTACCTGCGCGCCGGCATCGTGTGCCTGACCCTGGCCGCGACGGCCGCGGCAAGCCTGGCGAGCACCATCACCCCGGGGGCCGCGGCACCGGCCTTTCAGCTGCCTTCTTCCGCCAGCACCCCGCTCGCGCTGAGTGATCTAAAGGGCCAGGTCGTGCTCATCAACTTCTGGGCCAGCTGGTGCGGGCCGTGCCGGCAGGAGATGCCGGTGCTCGATCAGCTGTATCGAAAATACAAGGCGGCCGGCTTCACGTTACTGGGTGTGAACGTCGAGCCCAAATCCGCTGATGCGCTCGGCTTTCTGAAAGGCACGCCTGTCACTTTTCCGATACTGTTCGACAGTGACAGCCAGGTCAGTAAGCTCTACGAAGTGTCCGGGATGCCCAGCACCGTGATCCTCGATCGCACCGGCAAGGTGCGCTACATTCATCACGGCTACAAGCCCGGCGAGGAGAGCGAATATCTGGACCAGATCCGAAGCCTGATGCGCGAATGAGCATGAGAGTAGTTCGTGCCGGATTGTGTGCATTGGCAGTACCGCTGGCGGTGCTGCTATTGAGCGGTTGCGCGCCCCTGCAGCCCTGGGTCAAACCCTACGAGCGCGAGCATCTGGCCGACCCGATCATGTCCTTCGACGCCAACCCGGTGCAGAGCACATACCTGACCCATGTGTTCGAGGTACGCGAAAGCGCGCGCGGAGCGACCGGCAGCGTCGGCGGCGGTTGCGGCTGCAACTAGATGGGCTGGAGGCGTGGCATCCCGGCCCGATCGCTGACCGCGACGTTATTTGCACTGGCTGCTGTCAGCCGCGCGGCGGTGCTGCCCGACGATCGGGCTGATCTGGACTGGCACGAATGGCAGGGCGGCGGTGTCACCGTCGACGGGCCCGCGGTCCTGGTGCGCAAAAAGGTCGACGATTCGCTGTCACTGTCCGCCAGCTACACCGTCGATATGATCTCGAGCGCCTCGGTCGACGTGCTGTCGACCGCCAGTCCCTACAAGGAGACGCATACCGAAGGCACCGTGAGTGCGGACTATCTGCACGGCAACACGATCTACTCGGCCGGCTATATCGAGGGACACGAGGCCGACTACCTCGCCAAGACCGGCTACGTCTCTATCAGCGAGTCGATGTTTGGCGATCTGACGACGATCAACTTCGGTTATTCACGCGGCTGGGACCGGGTCGGCGAGAATCTACACAATCCAGGCCAGCCAACTGTCACCGACTGGAAGGGCGATGCGGATCATCGCAACTGGTCGGCGGGCCTCTCCCAGGTGCTCACGCGCAATCTGCTGCTCGGCTTGAATCTCGAGACTGGCGAGAGCGACGGTTACCTGGCCAACCCGTACCGCTCGGCGCGCTACGTAGGGCCCGACGGCCTGGTGCACCCCGAGAATCAGGTCTACCCTGGTACGCGCACGGGCAATGCGGGTTCCGTGCAGCTCAAGTATTACCTGCCCTGGCACGCCGCGCTTGACGGCAGCTACCGCCTCTACCACGACACCTGGGGAATCCTGGCCCATACGTTGAGCGTGGGCTATACGCAGCCCGTGCTGCGCGACTGGACTGTCAATGCCAACGCGCGCTACTACCGCCAGAATGCGGCCACGTTCTACTCCGACCTGTTTCCATACGAGTTTTCGCAGAATTTCATCGCGCGCGATCGCGAGCTGGCCCAATACGACGATCTGACGCTCGGGCTCGGCGCGACCTGGCTGTTTCATCCAAGCTGGCCGCACTGGATCGAGAAGGGCACGCTGAACCTGACCTATGACCGCATGCACATCGCCTACGGCGACTTCCACAACTACGAAGTCGGCGGTATGCCGATGGGCGTTCCGCTCTATGCCTACGGTGCCAATATCACACAGTTCTTTATTTCCTTCTGGTACTGAACGATCATCCCCTCCTTGCAATCCCTGCAGCGGAGGCCAGTCATGACCCGACGTCACTTTTCTGCCGCCTGGCTCTGGGCCACGGCGCTGTCGGTGCTGATCCCCGCGGCCTACGGACAAACGGGCTCGCACGCGCGCGAAGATGCGCGTTTGATCACGGCCACGCAGGTGCTCGAGGAGCTGCGCCAGACGCCAGACCAGAACGTGCCGGACTGGCTCATGCAGCGTGCCTACGGCGTTGCCGTGATACCCGAAGTCATCAAGGGAGCCTTCATGTTCGGCGGCCGTTACGGCAATGGTGTGCTGAGCGTACGCGACGCCGCCTCGGGCCGTTTCAGCAATCCGATTTTCATTACCCTGGTCGGCGGCAGCGTCGGCTGGCAGATCGGCGCGACTTCGACCGACGTCGTGCTGGTATTCGTCACGCCGCGCAGCGTCGAGAATTTTGCGCGCGGGCAGTTCACCCTGGGTGCCGACGCCTCGGTCGCCGCCGGGCCCGTGGGACGACAGGGCGAGGCGGCCGCCGGCATCAACGCCGAGATCTATTCCTATTCGCGCGCACGGGGCCTGTTCGCGGGCGTAGCCCTGGATGGCACCGCGCTGGCGTTTGACCGCACCGCCAACCAATTGTTTTACAACGATGAGAACGCCAGCACGGCCGCGATCACCAGCGGCAAGGACACGACGAATGCGGAATCGGCCCGGCACTTCCTGGCCGCCGTGTCACTGAGCGCCAATGGCGCGAGCCCGGCACCGGCTGGGACAGCGGCTCCGGCCGCGCCGCCGCCCGCTGCTGCGCCGGCCCCGGCCAGCAATGCACCGGCCACGAGCGGCGTGCGTACCTTCCCGAGCGAAGACAGCAAGCCGGCCAGCCCACCGCAATAGCCCAGGGAGTCAGGGGCGAGCCGCCCCGTACTGATGCCGACTCTCGCGCTGGAGGTTTCGCGACTGTGCAAGCGCTACGGCAGCCTGCGTGCCGTGGACGACATCTCCTTCAACGTGCATCACGGTGAGATCGTGGGTCTGCTCGGGCCCAACGGGGCCGGCAAGACCACGACGATCAACATGGTGCTCGGGATACTGCAGCCGAGCGCGGGCAGCGTGAAGATCGAGGGCATCGATATCGCGCGGCACCGCTCGCAGGCGCTCGCGCACACGAATTTCGCCGCAGCCTATGCGGCGCTTCCTGGCAATCTGACCGTAGCGCAGAACCTGCGCATCTTCGGTCTGCTCTATGACGTCGCAGGACTGGGTCAGCGCATCGATGGATTGCTCGATGAATTCGATTTGCGCCCGCTGCGCGATGCGCGCAGCGGCGTGCTCTCGTCGGGCGAGCAGACGCGCCTGGCGCTGGCGAAGGCCGTGCTCAATCGGCCGCGGCTGCTGTTGCTCGATGAGCCCACGGTCTCGCTCGACCCTTCCGCCGCAGACCTGGCGCGCATTCGCATCCGCGCCATGGCCAGCGAGGCGGGCTGCGGAATCCTATGGACCTCACACAATATGTATGAGGTGGCGCAGACCTGTCACCGCGTGCTGTTCGTCTCGCATGGCAGGATCCTGCTCGAGGGCGATCCGAAGGCACTGCCGCATGAGCACGGTGCCGAGACGCTCGAGGAATTGTTCATCCGGCTGGCGCGCGAGCCACTGAATGAGCGCAGGGCTACATCATGAGGCTGCGGCCAATCGCCGCGATAGCGCTGCGGCAACTCTATCTGCTGCGCAGCAGCCCGACCCGGATGCTGCCGATGGTCGCGTGGGTCGCCATCGACATGGTGCTCTGGGGCTTCATCTCGCGTTACCTGAACGCGGTTACGGCCGCGCGCATCAATTTCACTTTCAGCCTGCTCGGGGCGGTGCTGTTCTGGGATTTCTTCACGCGCGTGATGCAGGGCGTGACCCTGGCCTTCCTCGAGGACGTCTGGGCGCGCAATTTCATCAACCTGTTCGCCTCGCCATTGCTGATTTCGCAATATCTGGGCGGTCTGGTGCTGGTCGCCATCGCCACGAGCCTGGTCGGTCTGCTGGCGATGCTGGCAATCGCCACGCCCGTGTTCGGGCTGCACTATGCGGCGCTCGGTCTGCTGCTGATCCCGTTCGTGATGGTGCTGTTTCTGTTCGGCATCGCCCTGGGTGTGCTCGCCAGCGGCATGGTATTGCGCCTCGGGCCGGCCTCCGAATGGCTCGTCTGGCCCATTCCGGCACTGCTCTCACCCTTCGTCGGCGTGTTCTATCCGCTCTCGACGCTGCCACCCTGGATGCAGACCGTAGGGCACGCGCTGCCGCCCTCCTACGTGTTCGAGGCGATGCGCTCGGTCATAGCCGGGCACGCGTACCCCGATTTTTCCCTGGCGCTCGCCGTCGCGCTCGCGGCAGTGTATATCCTGCTCGGCTGCTGGCTCTTCACCCGGGTCTACCGCTACGCGGTGCGCAGCGGGCTGCTCGCGCGCTACAGCGCCGAGAGCGTGAGCTGACGGCTCCCATGGCGGCCCTCAGCATTCTGACGCTCACCGTTGCAGTGAGCCTGGCGGGCTTATGGATATCCCCGCGCATCATCGAGCGCAACATTTTCCGCCCCTTTTGGTTTGTGCGGCAGCGTCAATACTGGACGGCCATCGGCAATGCATTCGTGCACGCCAACCTCGGGCACCTGCTGTTCAACAGCCTGAGCTTCTGGTTCTTTGCACCGCGCCTCGAGCACGTGATCGGCAGCACGCGTCTGGTCGCGCTTTACGCTTTCGGGCTCGCCGCCAGCGACGCGGGCACTTACTTCAAGCACCGCAATGATCCGGACTATGGCTGCCTGGGCGCTTCCGGCGCGATCCTGGCCGTGCTGTTCGCCTCGATCGTCTACTTCCCGCGCGAGTCGATCATCATGCTGCCGATCCCGTTTCCGATCCCCGCGCCGTTGTTTGCCGTGTGTTATCTCGCCTATACGTGGTACGCCGGACGCCACCCGCGCGGGCGCATCAATCAAGACGCGCACTTCAACGGCGCGCTCGCCGGCCTCGCCTTCGTCGCCGCGACCGATCCGGCCAGCCTGGCTCGCGCAATACAGGCCGTGTTTCACTGACAGGGCTCGCCGGGCCGGCGCATGGTGCGTGCGCAGACGGCCCGTAGGCTACACTGCGAGCGTGGCAAGACACTCAAAGTACCAGCGGCGGCTCACCTTGGGTGACCGTCATATCCTCACGCAAGGTCTGCCGCGGCGGCTGTGGCAGGATCTGTACCATTTTTTCATGACCGTGAGCTGGCCCAGGCTCTTTGCCGGCTTCGCGGGATATTTTCTGCTGTTCAATCTGCTGTTCGCGGCGCTCTATCGCCTGCACCCCATCGGCATCACGCGCGTGGATCCGCCTGGCTACTGGGGTCTGTTCTTCTTCAGTATCGAGACCTTTGCGACCGTCGGCTACGGCGACATGCATCCGCAGGCGCTATACGCGCATCTGCTGGCTTCGATGGAGATTTTCCTTTCCATCCTGAGCATCGCATTGATGACCGGCATGGTGTTCGCGCGCTTCTCGCGTCCCAGCGCGCGCTTCATGTTTGCCCGCCATGGCGTGATCATGCCGCTCGACGGCAAGCCCACACTGATGCTGCGGGCGGCCAATGCGCGTCAGAACATCATCATGGAGGCGCAAGCGCAGTTGCGGCTGATGCGAGATGAGCTCACGGTCGAGGGCTTTCGTATCCGGCGCATCTACGATTTGCCTTTGCGCCGTTATCAGCACCCGGTTTTCCTCTTCGGCTGGAATCTGATGCATGTGATTGATGAGACGAGTCCGCTGCACGGCCAGGATACGCAGTCCATGGCGGCGACTCGCACTACGGTGATGCTGACAGTCAGCGGTACCGATGAGACCACCGGCCAGACCCTGATGGCCAGACAGCAATATTCAGCCTCGGCGCTGCACTGGAATCACCGCTTCATCGACATCCTGACGACCGGTGCCGACGGCGTGGATCGCTTTGACTACACCAAATTCCACGACATCGAGCCGTTGAATTCGTGACGTGGAAAGCCGGCACGCACGGTGGCGGCCATGTTCGACTTTGCACTTTGCTCAGGCTGCGCTCATGGACAGAGAGTTGAGTTTCGCAATCGCCGCAACGGCTTTCCCCGCTTCATCCCAATCCGGTGCCACGCTCGGATTGTTCCAGCCCTCATCGCCACCGATACCCCCATACTGCAGGACTATCCCATCGCTGCGCGGCACCATGAAGACATTGCCGTAATTCAAGCTGTAGTTGATTTCCGGCTGCGGTACCAGGCGGTTTAGTTGTCCGCGCACCGGTATGACGGATTCATCCTTGAAGAGCGCGCGCGCGCCATAGCCTGGGCAGCTCACAATCACTTTCTGCGGCAGACTGTTGTACTCGCCCGGGCTATTGAACACGCGGATTACGAACGTTCCGCCATCGGTCAAAAAGTCGGACATGAGCAGCCGCGCATAGGCGGGCAGGTTGTAGTGCATGTTCTGGGAGCGGCGCACGTAGGGAACCGGGAACGGATGGGAACCGGGGGGTAGATCCACCCCACCCGCCCCCGCGTGGATCTCAGGGGTCATTTCCTTTTGCAGCGACTCGGCGAACTTGATCGTACCCTTCGCTTCCTGCTCGGCGTGATATTGATCGGCGGGAATATCGGTCAATTCGTAAGTGTCGGTCCAGTCCACTGGTGTGCCGGCTAGCCCGAGGAAGTTCGAATAGGCGCGAAAGGAGGTGCGGGCCATCTGCGCCCAAAGCGCCTTGAACTCTGGGGTCGCGTGCTCCTGCAGGCACACGCGGCTGTCGGGTGACCACACGCCCGTAGCCCACATGGAGCGAATCTCCGGCGGGCGCTCGGCCGCATAGATCGTGACCTTTACTCCGGCACGTTGCAGCGTAATGGCTGAAGTCAGGCCAACGGCGCCACAGCCGATCACGGCGATCTCCCTGGCTCCGGTCGCTAGAGCTTTGGCGGCTGCAATGCTCGCGGAACCCCACGACAGCGACCAGCCGCTGCCGCCATGGCCGTAATTGTGCACCACGGTCTTGCGGCCGATCTGCTCCACCTCGAGTCGAGGGCCCTGCGCTCGGAACGGTCGCGTGCACACGGTCAGTTTGATGATGCGGTCCATCTGTGCTCGGACCGCGGGCAGCGGCGGTGCGATACCCGCTGTCGCCCCAGCGGCGGCGACCATACGCTGCGTCCGCGTAGGTGCGGCGACCGCACCGGTAGCGCTGGCCGCCAGTGCGGCGGCACCCAGCGTTGCCCCACCCTCGCGGAAAAAGTCGCGACGTTGCATGGAGTCTCCAGTATTCAAAGTTGAAGAGCGGGCAGTGGCAGACAATAGACGGACCAGCCGTTGCACTGAACATGCGTGCGCAGCAAGACAGCTGCGATCGCGCCGTGTCACGGATCTGGGCGCGCTGATCCAGGCGCGAGCACCAGAGCTTTAGCCCACACCGCGATCAGCCGCCCAGCCCTGACTACAGCTAGCCGAGTCGCCGCGCTTTCATACGTCCGGCGCCGGCAACATCGTCAAGGGGTCTTCATCGCAGCCTTACCGGAACTCTTCTTGGCAAAGACAATTTCGATTTCCACCAAGGCCCCAGGTGAAGCGAGTCCCGCAACCTGCACCGCCGAGCGCGCCGGCAGATTTGGCTGATGCGCCGCGGTACCAAAGTACTGCGTATACCCTGCCATGAAACCTGCGAAGTCCATTTTGCCGCCCATTGCCGGATCGCCGACCAGGAAGGCCAGCATCTTCA
The DNA here is from genome assembly GCA_049515055.1 of Steroidobacteraceae bacterium. Classification (GTDB taxonomy): domain Bacteria; phylum Pseudomonadota; class Gammaproteobacteria; order Steroidobacterales; family Steroidobacteraceae; genus FEN-1191. Next base: position 15,387 of record JBEKUL010000010.1, read on the forward strand.
CTGCATCCCCGAACGTGAGTCCCTCCTTATCCAGGGATGCTTTTATATTGGCTAAGGCGCTGAGAGTCTGGGTCTTGGTGTCGCCCCAGTAGGCCGCAGTACCTTCAGGGGCGTTCGGGTTCGCCGGTGAGGCGGTGGTGCCGCTTTGAAAGATCAACGTCGTACCGGGGGGCACCTGCACCGCATTGGCAATGGGAAAGGTGCTGCCATTTGGCAGCGGATAGCGCACGATGTCGGCCGCTTGCGCGCACATCGCCACCAATAAGAATGAAGCGCACACCAATCTCTTCATGTTTAGCTCCTTCTACAAATAATTCCAGGGATGCTCAGTTTGCTCCGAATGCGCGGCGCCCGATCGCTCGTAGGCACGCATCAGTTCGCAGACATTTGCGCCAAGAACGCCCACCGAGCGACGTACTTTGGCTTCAAGTGGTGCAATATCCGGCGTTGCCGCCCCCAGGCGCAGACGCCAGATCCGAGGCCCAGCGCCATACGATACGCCGCGGCGCAGCCGCCAGCAGCCCCGCGAGGTCCAAGAAGGTATCGCCGAGGGTACGCAGTCGACACGCCGGGGTTCTTTCTTGAGGTCTTTAGCCGCACAGTTGATACAAGCCTCGTGCCAACCGGCACTGCCGTGCAGCCGATATGCGTCGGCCGCGCGGCGCGCGTGTAAGATTCGCACAGCCTCTACACCGCGAACCGTGAGCAGCGCATGAGCGTCTACGATTATTCAGCCCGCAGCATTGATGGCGAGGAGCAGTCTCTGTCGCAGTATCGCGGCCACCCGCTGCTGATCGTCAACGTCGCGAGCAAGTGCGGATTTACCCCGCAGTACGCCGGGCTCGAAGCCTTGTACCGCAAGTATCACGAGCATGGTCTGGAGGTGTTGGGATTTCCATGCGACCAGTTCGGCCACCAGGAACCTGATGACGAGGCACAGATCAAGGCGTTCTGCTCGCTGACCTACGGGGTCACCTTTCCGATGTTTGCCAAGATCAAAGTCAATGGCGCCGAATCCCACCCGTTGTACCGCTACCTGAAGCAGGCGCGACCCGGTGTGATCGGACTGGAGGCAATCAAGTGGAACTTCACCAAGTTTCTGGTCGGGAAGGATGGCGAACCATTGAAGCGTTACGCCCCGGCGGATAAACCTGAGAGCCTCGAGGCTGATCTGGAGGCCGCGCTGCGCCCGTAGCGGATGTATAGCACTACCATCGCGGGCACTCGCTACGCCTTCAGGGAACTGCGGGAGCTGCTGGCCGCGGCCACGTCCGAGCGCTCCGGCGATGTGCTTGCGGGTATCGGGGCGAGCAGCCTGCAGCAACGCGTTGCCGCCCGCTTCATTCTGGCTGATCTGCCGCTCACGGTTTTCCTGAGCGAGACCGTGGTGCCGTACGAGGCAGACGAAATCACGCGTCTGATCATCGACACGCATGATCGCGCAGCGTTCGCGCCCGTGGCCCACATGACGGTCGGCCAGTGGCGCGAGTGGTTGCTGAGCGACGAGATCGATGCTTCGGCGTTGACGCAGCTGGCGCCTGGATTGACGCCCGAGATGGTCGCCGCGGTATCAAAGCTGATGCGCAATCAGGATCTGATCACCCTGGCGCGCAAGTGCCGCGTGGTCAGCGCATTTCGCAATACGCTGGGCTTGCCTGACCGACTGTCGGTGCGGATTCAACCCAACCATCCGACCGACGATTTTCGGGGCATCGCCGCCTCGATCGTCGACGGGCTGTTGCTCGGCTGCGGGGATGCGGTCATCGGTATTAACCCTGCGTCCGATCGCGTCGAGACGCAGATTCTGCTGCTGCAGCGCATCGACGAAATGCGCGAGCGCTACGCCATTCCCACGCAAAGCTGCGTGCTCGCGCATATCAGCAACACCATTGAAGCTATCGAGCGACACGCTCCGGTGGATCTGGTGTTCCAGTCAATCGCGGGCACGCAGGCGGCCAATCGCAGCTTCGGCGTCGATCTGGCGACGCTGCGCGAAGGCCGGCAGGCCGCACTGTCCCTGGGACGGCACAGCGTTGGCACAAATGTCATGTACTTCGAAACCGGGCAGGGCTCGGCGCTGTCCGCGAATGCCCATCACGGTGTGGATCAGCAGACGCTGGAGACTCGCGCCTACGCCGTGGCGCGTGCTTATGCGCCGCTGCTGGTCAATTCGGTGGTGGGTTTCATCGGCCCGGAGTATCTCTACGACGGTAAACAGATTACCCGTGCGGCGCTGGAAGATCACTGCTGCGGCAAACTGCTGGGGCTGCCCATGGGCGTTGATGTCTGCTATACCAATCACGCCGAGGCCGATCAGGATGACATGGACTGCATTCTGACGCTGCTGGGCGTGGCGGGTGTGAACTTCGTCATGGGAGTGCCGGGCGCCGATGATGTGATGCTCAATTATCAGAGCACGAGCTATCACGATGCGCTCTACGTACGCGATGTGCTCGGCTTGCGGCCCGCGCCGGAGTTTGAGGACTGGCTGGTACGCGTCGGGATTATGGACAGCAGCGGTGCCCTCGCGGACCCGGCGCTCGCACATCATGCCGCCGAGCGACTGCTGAGCTACGAAGGCACAAGCGGATGAGCGATGTGCTCGCGCGCTTGCGCAGCGCCACCCCGGCGCGCGTGGGACTGGGCCGCTGCGGGCACGCACTGCCCACCCGCGCATTACTGGATTTTCAGCTCGCGCATGCCTGCGCGCGCGACGCCGTGCACGAGTACTTCGATCCCAATCGGATCATCGCAGCACTGGGCAAGCACCAAGCCCGTGTGGTGCACAGCCGCGCCCCCGATCGGGCGACCTACCTGCGGCGCGTTGATCTGGGTCGCCAGCTCGAGCCGCGCGACGCCAGTGGGCTGCAGTGCGGCGAGTTCGAGGTCGCGTTCGTCGTCGCTGATGGTCTGTCGGCGCTGGCCGTACACGCCCACGCCGTGGAGTTGCTGCGAGCGCTCTTCGAGCGCAAACCTGGCTGGGCATCGATGCCGCTGATCGTTGCCTGTCAGGCGCGCGTTGGCCTCGGCGATGAAATCGGCGAGCGGCTCGGGGCAAAGCTGATCGTCGTACTTATCGGCGAGCGTCCGGGCCTGAGTTCACCGGACAGCCTTGGGGTGTATCTGACGTGGAAACCGCGTCGCGGCCGACAGGACAGCGAACGCAACTGTATCTCCAACATCCGACCGCCGGTCGGGCTGTCCTATGAACTCGCGGCCGCTCGCCTCGCCTGGCTCATGAACGCCGCCGCCCAGCAGCGGCTCACGGGCACACGACTCAAGGACCAATCGACGCTGGAGCTTCCCCGCGCCGAGCCTGCTGTACTAGTACGCTATGAATCGAGCACACCTGAAGCTGGAGACAATGATGACGACTAAATCTGGGTTCGTGATCCTGATGGGAACAGCACTCTTCGTCGCCGGTTTCGCCGTGGCTCAGATACAGAGCAAAACGGCTCGTGAGCCGCAGTTCGAAAATGCCGAGGTCAAGGTCTGGAAGTCAGTGGTACTGCCTGATGATCCATTACCGTTGCACCGTCATGAGCATCCCCGCGTCATCATTGCGCTGGCCGGCGGGACGATGAAGATTGTGGAGGACAGCGGCCAAAGCGAAATAAACCAATGGCAAACCGGAAAGGCTTACTGGCTTCCCAGCAATTCACCCGGGAGGCTGCACCAGGACGTCAATATTGGTGACAGACCCATCGAGGTAATGGTCGTCGAGCTGCAGAACGCGAGATAGCATCATCGTTCTTGCTGAGCCTGGCGGATCCCAGCAATGCCTCGTCTGTATCGCCAAAACAACACCGCGATGCACCTAAATTGCGCAGCTTGCACCAACCTGGTGGCACAGCGCTCCCTGGACACGCAGCCACCGCTTCCAAGCGAGCGTATTTGCCCCGCGCGGATTGCAGGCTAGCGTTGTCGGTAAACGTTAAAAATCCTTAACAAATCCGATACTTTTGGGCTGCTTTTCGATTGCCAGGCAGGATTTTTCTGTTCCGAGCGTTTGCGCTGGCCGGATTATTGCAAGGCCGAGTTCACGCCGTGCAATGAAAATGACGCGGCACAGCGGTGACGCCCGAGATGGAGGTTGAGTCTTTCCAAAGAACCTCTCCGGCGCGTGTTGGTGTTTAACAACTCTAAGGGAGCATGTGATGTCAGCATTTTTAAATAGAATACTGCGAGGGCCTGCAGTATTGGCCATGGCAGCGCTCGCCATCGCCGCCCCGCCTGTGCGGGCACAGAGCGCCGCGGGGACCACCGTTGCGCAGACCGAGAGCGCGAGCCCGGAGGCTGGAGGTCTGGGAGAAGTGATCGTTACCGGCACGCGCGTGACCGGCCTGGTGGCCGCAGACAGTCCGGCGCCGATTCAAATCGTCAGCGCCGAGGAGCTGGCCGCTACCGGTAAGCCCGATGTGATGTCGGCCCTGCAGAATCTCGTCCCCTCGTTCGTCGAACAGGCCTTCGGCGGCGACCTGGCAAACCAGACGATCCAGGCGAAGCTGCGGGGACTGAGCCCGAACCACGTGCTGATCCTGATCAACGGCAAGCGCCGCCATACGACGGCCAATGTCGCGCTGCTGCAGGGCGCCTACCAGGGCGGCGCGGGCGCCGATCTGGCTTTCATTCCATTGGCGTCGATCGATCACATCGAAGTGCTGACCGAAGGCGCTGCCGCGCAGTACGGCTCTGATGCCATCGCAGGTGTCGTCAACATCATTCTGAAGAAAAACTCCTCGGGCGTTACGGCCAGTGCGCTCTATGGCGGATTCTTCGACGGTGGCGGCCAAACCAGCCAGGTCGATGCGAACGCGGGTTTCGAGCCGATGGAGGACGCCTATTTCAACGTCACCGCCGAAGTGAAGAATCATGCCCATACCCAGCGCGGCAACATCGACGAGCGGGTCGTCAACCCGGCCAATATCGATACCTATCCGGATTCCAACGAACCCTTGATCAACGGCTATCCATATCTGAATATGATCCAGGGCGATGCCGAAACTCATCTGAAGCTGGTGTCCTTTAACTCGGGCTTCACTCTGCCCGGCGACGTCCAGTTCTACAGCTTCGGGACGTACGGCTATAAGAACGCCGCCTCGTACGAGAACTACCGGCCACCTACCAAGGCCGAATACGTCGATCCGGTGACCATGGAAACCAGCTACCTGTACCCGGACGGCTACAACCCCCAAGAGCAGCTGCTCGAAGAGGATTTTCAGATCACCTCCGGATTCAAAGGCGTCGTCGCCGCCTGGAACTGGGATCTGTCGAGCGCCTATGGCGAAGACCACGCGGTCGTCAATACGATCACTTCGGCCAACAATGGCCTCTACAGCGCCACGGGTGCTTCACCGACCAATTTCCATGACGGCAATTTCATCACCACCCAATGGACGACGACGCTCGATCTGAATCACGACTTCGACGTCGGCATGGCCGGCCCGCTCAATGTCGCCTTCGGTGGTGAATTGCGCCGCGAGTCCTACCAGATTACCCCCGGCGACGTCGACTCCTACACCTACAGCGGCGCGGCGTCATTTGAAGGCTACTCCCCCCTCAATGCCACCGATCACGACCGGACCAACCAGGCGGTCTACATCGATCTTGCCGGCAAGCCGATCGACGCTCTGCGGCTTGATGTGGCCGGGCGCTACGAGCACTACAGTGATTTCGGCAGCGCCACGGTCGGCAAATTCACCGGTCGCTATGACTTCGCGCCGGAAGTCGCGTTTCGCGGCACCGTCAGCACCGGCTTTCGCGCCCCGACGCTGGCCGAGGAATATTATACCGGTATCAACGTCGGCCCGACCTCGGCCTTCGGACAGTTGGCACCGAACAGCCCCGGATCTGGCTTGCTGGGCCTGGGTTCCGGCCTGCGGCCTGAGAAGTCGACGAATTACAGCGTCGGCGTCGTATTTCGGCCGATATCGGAGCTGTCCATGACGCTCGATATCTATGACATCGAGGTGCGCAATCGCATCGTCGGCACGGGCAATGTCAATGGTGAGATCAACGGCGCCATCGTTCCCGGCGCCGGCAACATCAATGCGGCGCTGCTGGCCGTCGATCCGACGCTGTGCACGCCCCAGATACACTTAATGACGGGGTGCCCGGACGTCGTCACCGACACCGGCATCAATCTGTTTGCGAACGGCATCAACACGCGCACCCGCGGCGCCGATTTCGTGTTGAATTATCCGACCGACTTCGGTGTCGCAGGGCACGTCGACTGGTCGATCGCGGCGACCTGGAACGAGACGACCATCACGAGCGTGATCGCCTCCCCGGCGCAACTGGGTGGCCAGCCGCTCTTCAACGCCACTGCGTATTCGGATCTCACGACGGCATCCCCGAAGACGGTCGTGAACCTGGGTGCCGTGTGGAACTTGAACCCGTTCTCGGTCAGCGTGCACGAGATCATCTATGGTCCGTCGTCCGAATGGGATGGCGATGACGGTGACAACCCTACCGGCAATGTCGAGTATTTCAATACGACCATAGCCACGATTCCGATCACCAATCTTGAACTCGGACTGCAGGCGCAGAAAAATCTGAAGATTGCGATCGGCGCGAACAATCTGTTCAACCGCTACCCCGACCAGAATAACGCGAACCTCGTGGGCGACGAGCAGACTTTCGCCTATGGTGACAACGCGGGGGTGGCCAAGTATCCCGCCTTCTCACCCATCGGCATCGACGGCGGCTTCTACTACGCGCGCGCTACCTATCGGTTCTGAAGTCGCGCACTGATGTCATGTGATCGGGGCGACGGTTTTGCGACCGTCGCCCCGTTAGGGTGGCTCAACGCTTCAGGCCACAGAACTCGAAGTCCACCTCCGGCTGCCGTCCCGAGATCAAATCCGCCACAGCACGGCCCGATCCGCAGGCATGAGTCCATCCGAGTGTGCCGTGACCGGTGTTGAGGTATAGGTTCGCGACACGGCTGCGACCGATGTAGGGCAGATTGCCCGGTGTCAACGGACGCAGGCCCGCCCAATAGCTGGCCAATTCGGGCTTGCTCACGCCGGGAAACAATTCCAGCGTGCGCCGAACAATGCTCTGGCAGCGCACCGGGTTGAGAGCGAGGTTATAGCCATTCAATTCCGCAGAGCCCGCGATGCGCAGGCGGCTACCCAGGCGCGAGAAGGCCAGCTTGTACTCATCATCGGCGAGACTCACGCTGGGCGCTTTGTCGACATCGAGTACGGGAAGGGTCACCGAATAGCCTTTGGCCGGATAAATATCCAGGTCAACGCCGAGCTCACGCGCGTACTGCCGGCTCGAGCAGCCCAGTGCCAGCACGTAGGCGTCGCCGCGGACCACCTCGTACATGCCGCTCTCGCCGGCGATCTCGACCCCCGCCAGCGCGCCGCCGGTAGACAGCAGCCGCTGAATGCGCACGCCATAACGAAATCGCACGGCCTGGCTCGCGGCCAGCTGCGCGAGGCCGGTCGTGAAGCGATACACATCGCCGGACTCATCAGCACCAGTGTAGGTGGCGCCGGCGAGCCGTGGCTTGATGTACGCCATGGCGGGTTCGAGTCGCACCACTTCGTCGGCATCAATCACGCGCCGCTCGCAGCCCATCCGGCGCATGATTTCGGCCGGCTTGAGCGCACGCTCAAATGCCTGCCGGCTCGTATAGAATTGCATGATGCCGCAGCCAAGCTGATCGTATTCGATGAGCGTCTCGCGCCGCAGCTCGCGCAGGCAGGCAAGGCTGTAGGTGCCCAGTTTCAACAGCTGAATCATGTTTCGGGCCGAGCGTTTCGCGCCGCACTCGAGCAGAAATTTCAGCGCCCAGCTCCACTGCGCAGGATCGGCCCGCAAGCGAAACAGCAGCGGGGCGTCTTCCTTACCGAGCCACTTGAGCAGCTTGTATGGCGCCGAGGGGTTGGCCCAAGGCTCCGCATGGCTGACCGAGATCTGCCCACCATTGGCAAAACTCGTCTCGCATGCGGGACCCGCATTGCGCTCCAGTACGGTGACCTCGTGGCCGGCACGGTTCAGATACCAGGCCGCAGTCGTGCCGATGACGCCGGCGCCCAGAACGATTACCCGCACCCATTTCTCCTGCGCAAACGCACATGATACAAGTACAAAAGATCGGTTCGAGGGGAATAGCGTGCAGGAGCTGCTGCAAGGTTATCGGCGTTTTCGTAGCGAGCAATGGCCCGAGCGCCGGGCGGACTTCGAACGGCTGGCCGACGCCGGTCAGGCCCCGCGCGCGATGGTGGTCGCCTGCTCGGACAGCCGCGTTGATCCAACCATGATATTCAGCGCCGAGCCTGGGAAACTGTTCGTTCTGCGCAATGTCGCCAACCTGGTGCCTCCATATGAGCCGGACTCGGCCCTGCACGCCACCAGTGCCGCGCTGGAATTCGCGATCCGTGTGCTCGAGGTGCAAGACCTGATCGTGATGGGCCACGCCATGTGCGGCGGCATACGCGTGCTGTTGCACGGTGCGCCCGACACCGCTGCAGACTTTCTGTTGCCCTGGATGCGTATCGCCGAGCCGGCCAAGCGCCGCGCGTTGCTGCGCGCGGGCGCGGATCCTCAGAGCGAGTGCGAACAGGAATCAGTCAAATTGTCGCTCGAGAATCTGCTGACGTTCCCGTGGATTGCACAGCGCGTGGCCGAGCAGCGTGTGCGCCTCAGTGGAATGATCTTCGATATACGCTCCGGTGTGCTCACGCTGCTGCAGCCGGACGGCAACTTCGAGGCGGTTTGATGCGTCCCGCCTAAGCCTATGTTTTATAAAAAGTATCTGCGCGAGAACTGCGAGCCTCAGATCGCAGAAGAGAGCGTCGGGTCGCAGGGCCGCAGCCTTGCGCGAGCGCAGCGGCTGTAACATGATGAAACCTCGCGCCGGCATTTAGGGGGCCGCATGCATAACTCAAAGAAGCTGGGCACGGCCGGCGCGATGCTGGCTTTTATAGTGCTCGCCCACGCGGCGGATGCCATCAAGCTGAACGTCAAGCCTGGCTTATGGGAGTTCTCCAGCGCGGGTCAGGCGAGCGGCATGCCACCCATTCCAGATGAAGCGCTCGCGCGCCTGACGCCCGAGCAGCGCCAGCAGTTCCAGGCGGCCATGCAGTCGAGCATGGGATCCGCATCCAAGCCGAAGCTGTTCAAGGAGTGCATTACTCCTGAGAAAGTGGCGCAGGGTTTTGACCTGCAGGAGTCAAAGGATGCCACCTGCCAGAGAAGCGTGGTGTCCGCCACCTCCAGCGAGTTCCAGATACACGCAGTGTGCACGCGCGCGGAGGGCTCGACGACGGTGGACTCGCATTTTCAAACCAGTGGTTCCGATCAGGTTGCCGGCACCGTGCATGTCGTCACGACCCGTGCGGGCAAGACCATGACGATCGACAGCAACGTCAATGGCAAATGGCTGGGGGCTAGCTGCGGCAACATCACGGGGATTCAGTTCGAGAATTAAAGACGAGAATAATCATGCAAGACCAGGCAGCGCCCGTGAATACCAATAAGCTCATTGCGCGGGTGAAGGGCATACTGCTGAGCCCACGCAGTGAATGGCCGCTCATCGCGGCGGAACCCGCCTCCATCGGCAGCCTTTATACCGGGTACATATTGATCATGGCCGCGATACCAGCCGTGATCCGCTTTGTATCCTCGAGTCTGATCGGCGTGCCAGTGGCTTTTCTCGGCTACTACCGCGTCGATATCGGCACCGGACTCACGCTTGCCGTAGTGTCGTATGCGCTGTCGCTGATCGGCGTATTCATCGTCGCATTGATCGTCGAGGCGCTCGCACCGACGTTCAATGGCGAGAAGAACCGAGTCCAGGCGCTCAAGGTCGTTGCCTATTCCTATACGGCCAATTGGGTCGCGGCGATCATCGGCATCATTCCGGGCCTGGGGTTGCTCGCCGCCCTGGTCGGCCTGATCTATGGCTTGTACCTGCTGAACCTGGGATTGCCCTTCACGATGAAGTGTCCGCCGGAGAAATCACTCGCCTATACCGCCGTGACAATCATCGCCGCGATCATCGTTGGCGTGGTGCTGAACCTCGTGATCGGTTCGGTGGGCGGCTTTGGTTATGGCCCGCGCCACAACTTCAGCGTACTGCCGCCGCATGCGGGCAGCGGCAGTGGCGCCGGCAGCGGCTTCGCCAACGGCAGCACGGGCGCGGCATTGCAGAACTGGGCCAGGCAGGTAGATCAGGCGAGCAAGCAGGTCGATGCCGCGCAGCGCTCCGGTGACGGCAACGCCCAGGCCCAGGCTGTGGGCGCGTTGATCGGCACTGCACTGGGCAGTGGCGGCAAGGTCGAATCGCTGAGCGCGGATCGCATCAAACCGTTCCTACCCGCAGCGCTGGGTGGGCTGCAGCGAACGCAGGCGGCCGCCGAGCGCAACGGTGCCCTGGGCATGCAGCTGTCCAAGGCGACCGCGACCTATACCGACGGGACCAATCACACGCTGAATCTGGAGATCACCGATACCGGCTCGCTCAAGGGTCTGGTCGGCTTCGCTGCCGGCTGGGGCGGGGTGCAACAGGACAGTGAGACCGATACCGGATACGAGAAAATCTACAAGAGCGGCGATGAGCTCATACATGAAAAATGGGATCGTCAGAGCCAGAGCGGCGAGTACGGGGTCGTGATTGCCGATCGATTTACGGTCAAGGTATCGGGTAGCGCTCCAAATATCGACGCGCTCAAACAGGCCGCCGCCAGCGTTGATACCAACGGCCTCGCAGCGCTCAAGAACGAGGGCGTACAGGCCAACTGAACAGCCGTGTCGCGCTACCCATTATTGACCGCGCTGACCGGCACAAGCGGCCAGATCTGCCAATGAGGTTGTGCCATACTTCTGCGCAGCGCAGTGCGCCACGGAGAGCATCGAATGGCGTGGGTTGAAATCGTCACGTTGCTGGCTTTGATCGAACTCGTGGTATTCGGCGTACTGGTGAGCCGAGCGCGTGGAACCTATGGGGTGGCTGCACCGGCGACCACCGGCAATCCGATCTTCGAGCGCTACTATCGCGTGCAGGCCAACACGATCGAAACTCTGATCGTGTTCCTGCCAGCGCTATGGATTGCCGCCGCGTACTGGCCGCCGCGCTACGTCGCACTGATCGGCGTCATCTACCTGATCGGCCGCATTCGCTATCTGATCGACTACGTGCGCGACCCCAAACGCCGCGGCGCGGGCTACGCGCTGAGCATGCTGCCTGCCATGGTATTGATCATCGCCGGCCTGGTCGGCGCCATCAGAGCGTTGCTGCCCTGAAGGCACCTCGCCATGGCCGCGCGTACCATTGAGCTGATCTATTTCAATGCGGGCGGTGGCCATCGTGCAGCGGCCGAGGCTCTGCAGTGCGCGATTCGCGAATTTGGGCTGCCCTGGCATGTGCGACGGGTCAACCTCATGGAGATCCTGGATCCCAAGGATGTCTTTCGTAAGGCCACCGGCTTAGGACCTGAGGACTTCTATAACGGACGACTGCGGCGCGGCTGGACGATCGGTCTGGCGCAGGAATTGAAAGTCCTGCACGGCTTCATCCGCCTGTTGCACAAACCCATGATGAGCCAGTTGCGCCGCCACTGGCTCAAGTGGCAGCCCGACATGGTCGTATCGCTGGTACCCAACTTCAATCGCGCGATGTATCAGGCGCTGAGCTCAGCGCTGCCGGGCGTGCCCTACGTGACGGTGCTGACGGACCTGGCGGACTATCCGCCAAAATTCTGGATTGAGCCCGGCCAGGCACAGCACCTGATCTGCGGCACACCCAAGGCGGTGCAACAGGCGCGTGCGGCCGGATACCCGGACGCGCGCATTCACGCGACTTCTGGAATGATCATTCGGCCCGATTTCTACCGCTCCAGCGACCTGGCGCGCGGCCCAGAGCGGCTCAAGCTCGGACTACAGCCGGACCGACTCACCGGCCTGGTGATGTTCGGCGGCCATGGCTCGGTCACGATGCAGAGCATCGCGCGGCAGCTCGATGACATCCAGCTGATCCTCATTTGCGGCCACAACCGCAAACTGGCTGCCAGGCTGCGGGAGATGAGCTTCACCGCGCCGCGCCTGATCATCGAATTCAGCCCCGAGATTCGTTACTACATGCAGCTCAGTGACTTCTTCATCGGTAAGCCAGGCCCTGGCAGCCTGAGCGAAGCCACGCAACAGCACCTGCCAGTCATCGTGGCGCGCAACTCCTGGACGATGCCGCAGGAGCGCTACAACACGCAGTGGGTACGCGAGAATCAGTTCGGTCTGGTGGTGCCGAGCTTTCGCTCGATACGCGCAGCCGTGCAGGAACTGACCGAGCGGCTCGGCGAGTTTCGCGCGAATTTGCGCAGCGTAAACAATTACGCGATCTTCGAGATACCGCGCATTCTCGATCAAATTCTCGAATCACCGCTGGAAGCGTCACTGGCCCGGCCCGCACGAGTCGCGCCACGCCCGCACGCCCTTCACGCTCCGGCGCATCGCATGCCGGTAGCCCCGCGCGGTGCCTGGCAGCAAAGTCACAGCTCCCCCGATCCGGATTAACGAGCCTGCTGTTGCGGCGAGGCTCCACGCGCGCCGACCTGACCGTGCCCGCGGCCCGAGTGCGCCGCAGCCCCTCGCCCGTGCCCCACAGCGCCGGCCGGTCATCGAAATGTCATTGCATTGAAATATTGTGGGCGCACCGATGCCTACGAACACCACGATCGGCCTGATCGGCGTTGCCCTGGCGGGCGCCCTCGTATTGCTGCGGCCGCTGCAACTACGCATTCAGCTCTCGCGAGCCAAGCACCCGTCGCTGAGCGGCCATGCGCGCATCGGACGACTCGTCGCTGCGCTGCTGCCCTTCTACGAGTACGACGAAGAGCGCTTTTTCCGCGCCGACGATGCTCCGGCCTGCGTCGCCGAGCAACGACGCGCGGCCTTCGCACGCCTTGCAGTCCTGTACGCGCAGCGCTTCGCAAAGACCGTGCTGCTCACGCAGGAGATCCAGCATGAGATGGCCGATTTGCAATTCACCGCCCGCTATCGCGTTCCGTTTCAATTCAGCCGCCTGGTGCGCGAGCGGCTGAACGCGGGTGTCTTTGTGGCCGCCTCTTCGGGGCGCCAGAGCATCGATATGGACGGCAATCGACGCTACGACCTGACCGGCTCATACGGCGTGAACGTCTTTGGGTATGACTTCTACAAGGAGTGCATCGCGCGCGGCAGCGAGCGCGTGCAAGCGCTCGGGCCGGTGCTCGGCTCCTATCATCCGGTCACAGCCTATAACGTACATCGACTGCGGGAGATCTCGGGGCTGGATGAGGCCTCCTTCCACATGTCCGGCACCGAGGCTGTGATGCAGGCGGTGCGGCTGGCGCGCTATCACACACGGCGCAACTATCTGGTGCGCTTCTGCGGCGCCTACCATGGCTGGTGGGGCGATGTGCAGCCTGGCGTGGGCAATCCGATCACGGCGCGCGACACGCTGACACTCAAAGACATGCACGCGGCGTCTTTGCAAGTACTGCGCGGCCGCCGCGATATCGCCTGTGTACTCGTCAATCCGCTGCAGGGGCTGCACCCGAACGTGGGCGCACCGACAGACTCAACACTGCTCGACAGCAGCCGCAGCGCGCATTTCGATCGCGCTGGCTATACCCGCTGGCTCCAGAGGCTGCGCGAAGTCTGCAGCGAGCGCGGCATCGTGCTCATCTTCGATGAAGTACTGGTCGGCTTTCGAATCGCGCGCGGTGGTGCGCAGGAGTATTTCGGGGTCCGCGCCGACATGGTCACCTATGGAAAAACCGTTGCGGGAGGTCTGCCCATCGGCGTGGTATGCGGGCGCCGGGATCTGATGCGCCGCTTTCGCGAAGACCGGCCCGCCGACGTGTGCTTCGCGCGGGGAACCTTCAACACGCATCCCTATGTCATGGGCGCGATGTATGAGTTCCTGCAGCGGCTGGACGGCCCGGAGATTCGCTCGTACTACGACAACGTCGACGAGTTATGGAATGCCCGCGCCGAGCGCCTCAATGAGCGCTTGCGCGCGGCCGCGCTCAACGTGCGCGTAGTGAACCTGTCTTCGGTCTGGATGGTGCAGTATCTGCGGCCATCCCGATATAACTGGATGTTCCAGTACTACCTGCGTGCGCAGGACCTGGCACTGAGCTGGGTTGGCACCGCTCGCCTGATATTCAGCCTCGATTACACCGATGCGGACTTTGCCGAGGTCGCCGATCGTTTCGTGGCAGCGGCCGAGCAGATGCAGCGCGACGGCTGGTGGTGGTCCAGCGGCAAGCTGACCAATAAGGCGATCAGGCGTCGTGTGCTGAGAGAGCTGATTCGAGCCTATGGCGCCCCATGGGGTCGATCAGCTCGCCCCGCAGCAGGTACAGCGGCGCTCGGTGGTAAAGCAATACATCATGAAACGGGTCCGTGACGATCTTGGTGAGCCAGACCAGGCCCGTCTGCACGTCCTTGAGGAAAAACAACTGCAGCGTACGGAAGGCCAGACCCCCAAGGCCCACGACAAGCCATATCTCGCCGACATGGCGCATGAAAGCCGAATTGGCGGACTGAGCCGGGAAGAAGCCGAACAAGGTCGGATTGATCCAAAGAATTGCCGGGGAGATGGCCCAAATCAGCATCAGCACGACCTTGCGACGCAGGTTATAGCCGACCTTGATCTGCTCCTTGTGCTCGTGCGTGGCCTGGTTGACCTCATCGTAGCCCCTGGGCTCGAAAAAGAAATGCCCCGCCTGGCGGCTTACCATGGCCACGAGCCAGCCGATCTCGGCCGAGAGAGCCGGGTTCCTGAATAGCAGCCCGTATGCGCTAATGAAGCTCAGCGCGCTCAGAAGGTGCAGCGACTGATTAATGCGGCTGTGGTGATAATATCTATGATCATCCCATCGCTGAATTCTCAGAGTACGCCAGAAGCTTTGCATCAGGGTTCCTTCGCAAATTTGACAACGCAGTGCAACGAATATAACAACGCCGTTACCGCAGTATTACAGCGGATACCTCAGGCCCCTAGCGTGTCACCATGACCTACCGCCAGACTGAAGATGAGGAGGCGGTCACATTGACGCCTCGCGACGGCAAGGCCACGGCCAGTGTGATCTGGCTGCATGGTCTGGGCGCCGATGGCCACGACTTTGTGGGACTCGTGCCGGAACTGCGCTTGCCGGCGAGCGTGCGCTTCGTGTTTCCGCACGCGCCCGTCAGACCGGTGAGCCTCAATCAGGGCTGGCCCATGCGCGCCTGGTACGACATTCAGGCGATATCGGTCAGTGCGCCTCAGGACGTTGCCGGAATAGCGGAGTCGGCGAGGCGCATCGACGAATACCTGCGTCGCGAACGCGCCGATGGTGTGCCTGCCGACCATATCGTGCTCGCGGGCTTCTCGCAGGGCGGCGCGATGGCCCTGCACACGGGTCTGCGATATAGCGAAGGCCTGGGTGGGGTTTTGCCGCTGTCAGCGTACCTGCCCGTGCACGATCGGCTCGAGCTGGAAGCCAGCAGCGCCAACCGGCGCACACCGATCCTCATGTGTCACGGTCGCCACGATGGCGTGGTAGCGCTGCAGCTGGGCGAGCGCTCGCGCGACCTGCTGTTGCAGCTGGGCTATGCGGTGCAATGGATCGAGTATCCGATGCAGCACGAGCTGTGCACGCAGGAGATTCAGGATATATCGCTGTGGCTGCAGCACATTCTGGCCTGAGCATGGAGAAGACCTTCATATCGGCCAACTCGCTGCTGCGTGACGCCATGGAGCTCGCCAGACGGGTCGTGCTGAGCGGCTTTCGACCCAGCTTCCTGGTCGCAATGTGGCGCGGCGGAGCGCCGATCGGCATCACGATACAGGAGGTGCTCGAATATCACGGCGTTGCGACCGATCACATTGCGATTCGCACATCCTCGTACCACGGCGGCGCGCAGGAATCCAAGACGGTGCGCGTTCATGCCGTGGATTACCTGGTGTCGCGTCTGTCGGCCGAGGACGAGCTGCTGCTCGTGGATGATGTATTCGACTCCGGCCGCAGCCTGGAGGCGGTCATCGCGACACTCAAAGCGCGTTGCAAACGCAATCTGCCGGAAAGAATCCGTATAGCCACGGTGTACTACAAGCCCGCACGCAATCGCAGCGCGCTGATACCGGATTATTTCATCCACGCGACCGACCAATGGCTCGTCTTTCCGCACGAGATCCAGGGATTAACGCGCGAGGAGATCCTCGAGCACAAACCGGTCGGGCCGGACTTCTTCGAGGCGATGAAGCCCTAACCGCGCCCGTGCGCCTGGCATCGGCTCAGGGTGGGCCGCCGACGAGCTCCGATCCGCTGCCGCTGCAGCCTGCGGGACCATAGCGTACAAACTTCTGCACACGCTTGCCGGTATCGACTTCGGCCGTATAGATGTTGCCCTGACTGTCGACTCCGACCTGATGCAGCCAGTGGAAATCCCCGCTCATGTGCCCGGCGTGACCGACGCGGCCGAGCTCCTGCAGAGTACTGCGGTTCAGGATATAGATCGTCTGATTGGTGTTGTCGCCTATATACAGACAGCTCTGCGCCTTGTCGGTGGAGAAGCTCATTGACACTGCCGTTCCCGGCAGCACCGGCAGCGTATAGGTCTTGGCGCTGACACCGCGCTCAGTCAGAAAGCCGCACTTGCCCGCAGCGCCGTTCGGGTTATTGCAGGGCTTGCCGAGCGAGGGATCCTTGATGTCGAACACCTGGATGCGGTCATTGCCGCGATCGCATACATAGATCTTGCCGTCATCGGCGATCTTCACGCAATGCACGGGGCTGCGGAAAAACGCCGGTTTGGTATGTCCCCTGGCCGCATCCTCGAACCACAGGCCCTGCGCTGCCGCGCCGGCATCGTCGACGGGATTGTTCCCATACGCACCAAAGTGGCCGATGTATTTGCCCGTGTTTGCATCGATGATCAGGATGCGACGATTGCCGTAGCCGTCGGCAACATAGAGCCGATCCGTCCTGGGATCTACGACCATATCGGCCGGCTGATACATCACCGGTGTCGCGTTGATGCCCCCGTCCTTGTCGTTGCTGTCGGGTCCCTTGGGCGTGCCGCCGATGCGCATCTTGAAATTGCCGTTCATGTCGAACTTCAAGACAAAGCCATCCCCGCCGTCCCTGTTGGTAGTCCACGGGACTGCGGTCTGGGCAGCAGCGGGTTGGGGAGCCGCCGCATTGCCTGCGATCCAGACATTGTCGTGGTTGTCGATGTAGATACCGTGCTCGCTGTTGGGCCAGATGCAGCCCTCGGATGGCTTGCAACGACCTCCAATGAAGCCGGGATCAGCCGGGCCGCCCCAGGCGCGCAGCAGCTTGCCGTTAGCATCGAATTCCAGCACCGACGGCGCAGCCTTGCAGCAATCGGCTCCAAAGCCATTGGCGCGCACGAAGCCCAGTCCATTGATGGGCTGGCCCTTCGCGTCGGTTGCCCCAGGCAGCGCCGGCTCGAGCCCAGTCTCATCATTGGTCAAGGTGCGCGGGCGGTTATAGACCCAGATATGGTCATGGCTATCGACATAGAGCCCGCCGATCTGGCCGAGCACCCAGTTATGCGGCAGTAATGCCGGCCATGCCGGATCTATGAAGAAGTTGGGCATCGAGGCGCCGCTGGACTTGTGCCACACGCCGCTCTGCTCGATCAGTCCATCGAGCACGCCATGCGTGTTTGGAGCGCTGTCGGCCAGCGTGGGTGCGGCAACCAGTGCGCCGATCAGCCCCATGCACGAGAGCGTGGCAGTCAATATATATCGGCTCGCCATATGTTCCTCGCGGCTTCGGATTAGCGATCGGGCGATCAGATCACATCGATGCTGAAGAGCCAGCCGCCGGAGGGGCTGTCGAAGTTCTTCCAGCCCGGGTGAAAGCCCGCATCGCAGGCGACCAGCATGCCATCGTGATACTCGAGGCCGTGCGGATCGCAGGAGCCCTGGACCAGCGTTATCGTCTCGAGTGGCTCACCGGTGCGCGCATCGTAGCGCACCAGCGCACTGACGCTATTGGTGTGACTCGTGCTTTCATTCGCAATCACCTGCAGCATCGTGCCATCCCGATCGAAGGTGATGTCGTGATAACGCGTCAGCCCCATCGGTGCGGCTATCGGGAACTGCGTTTCAATGCTCCAGCTGCTGGGGTTCACGCAGACGATTGAGTGCATCCGATTGTTGACGATCCAGAGTTTGCCTTCATGCCATTGCGCGCCATGGATTCCGCCGCTCTTGTTGCCAGGGCTAGCCGGAATCTGGCGCTGAGCGACTTCCTTGCCGGTCGCGAGATTGACCTGATATACGCCCGTGGACGCATCGACCGTATTGGACATGGGCCAGAGCGAGCCGCCGCCGCAGGCCAGTCCCGAGGTATTGATCGCATTGCTCGTGACCGTATTGAGCAATTTGCCTTTCCAGTCCATCAGCCAGACTGCTTCCTTACCGGGCGGCCGGGTAATGCCCGCCTGCCTGGAGACCTCGTCGGTCAAAAACTGCTGCGCTACCCATATGCCCTCGGGTGCGACTGCGAGCCCGTTGGGATAAAAGCCGGGCACCTTGAATAGCTTGGTGGTGCGGGCCATGCGGTTGGGAAGCGCCTTGGGCGGGGGCGCCGCAGGCGGCGGTGCCATCGGATCAACGACGGCCTTAGTCATCGGCGCGTTCTGCGCGAAGGCCGGCGCGGCTGCCAGGCCAGCCATTAGACCAAGCCCGGTCAGAAAATCTCGTTTGCTAGTGCTGCGCACATGACCCCCTTTTGCCTGATCTTTTCCGCTCGCCTGCTCGAGCATGGCGATTGCCGGGGAGCTTAACGGCTGGCAACAGCCTTGGCAAAGCGGCAACCTTGCGAGCTCAACGCCGCAATTTCAACGCTCGAGTGCGTATACGAATACCGCGTGTCCGGCGGCGATGGCGACATATTGCCGACCGTCCAGCTCGTAGGTGATTGGCGCTGCCGAGATAGGCCCGCCCACGGGGGCTTTCCATAGCAGTTTGCCGTTGCGCGCATCGAGCGCGTAGAAATAGCCTTCGCGCCCGCCCGTGAACAGCAGATCCGAGGCCGTGGTCAGGATTCCGGCATCCGTGACCGCGGTGGTCTCGAACTTCCACTGCGGCGCACCGTTAAGATCCAGTGCGATCACTGCCCCTCGACCCAGCTCCTCGGTGTAATTGTTGATCGGCGGCACGCGTATCGACGGACTTGCGGCCCCGAGTATGGGTGGCACGGCCCGACCGCCGACAAAGGTCTGACCAGCCCGGTATTCGGCCGGCGCGAGCACGAGCACAGAGGAATAATTCTCCCAGGCAGAAACATAGAACAAATGCGTGCGCGGGCTATAGGAGGGGGAATACCAGTTGGTACCGCCCTGATTGCCAGGAAACACGGGCTGTCCGGCCGGCTGTGGAGTCTCGATCGGCCGGCCGTTGGCGTCCAGAGCGCTGGCCCAATTCACTTTTACGAAGGGATGGCCACCCAGGAACTGTCCATTGGTGCGATCGAGCGTATAAAAGAAGCCGTTGCGATTGGCCCACGCCATGAGCTTGCGCGGCCGACCCTCCCAGAGCGCATCGATCAATACCGGAACCTGTACGGAATCGAAGTCCGAGCTGTCGTGAGGCGTGAACTGAAAATACCATTGCAGCTGTCCGGTATCGGGATTCAATGCCACCACGGAATCCGTATATAGGTTGTCGCCCATGCGCTGCGCAGGCCCCCAATCGGGCCCGGGATTGCCGACGCCCCAATAAGTCAGATTCAGCTCAGGGTCATAGGAACCGGTCACCCAGGCCGGGCCGCCACCGTGCTTCCATGAATCGCCCTCCCAGGTCTCAACACCTTTCTCGCCAGTGGACGGAATCGTATTGAAGCGCCAGGCTTCGTGACCGCTGCCGGCATCGTACGCGGCAATGAAGCCGCGTACGCCGAACTCGCCCCCGGCCACGCCGAGGATGATTTTGTCCTTGATAACCAGCGGCGCGACCGTGATCGCGTAACCCGCGCTGTAGTCGGCGACCGTAGTGTTCCACAAGGGCCTGCCGTTCTTCGCATCGATCGCGATCAGATGCGCATCCACGGTTCCCATGTAGAGCGTGTCACCGAGGATTGCGAGCCCCCTGTTCACAGCACCGCAACACACCTTGTAGCCCGGAGCTGGTCGGTACTGATAAATCCAAAACGCCCGCCCCGAGCGCGCATCGAGCGCCACGACATCGTTCGGCGGCTGGGTCAGGTACATGACGCCGTTGACGACCAATGGCGAGGTTTCGGGTTTTTGCAGCGACTCAAGCTGATAAATCCATTTCAAGGCGAGCGATTTAACGTTGCTGCGATTGATTTCGGACAGCTCGGAGAAGCGTCGGCTGTCATAGCTGCCGGAATAGGTCAGCCAGTTCTGCGGCTCGGCCTGCGCATGCAGCAGCCGATCATAGGTCACGCTCGTCGATTGCGCCCAGAGCGCGCCCGGCAACAGCAGCAGTGCCGCGAGGACTCGCATCAGTTCTGGCCTTTCAACGACAGCAGATATCCAACCAGGTCGGCGATCTCGGCCTCGGTCAGGACGTCCTTGTAGGCGGGCATCGATGTGGTTTTGAGCACCGTGTACTGCCTGAGCTCGGCTTTCTGCAGACCGACGAGATTGTCCCTGGAATCGATCAGCTGCACGGACCAGGTATCCTCGTTCAGCCTGCGCCCGGTGATGACGGTGCCGTCCCTGGTCACGGCGCGAATGCTGCGATTGACCGGCAATATCATGGATTGGGGTTCGCGCAGCTTCTGCATGAGCGCCTGCGCCGTGCGCAGCAGACCGATCTCACTCAGGTCCGGTGCGCTGCGGCTGCCCACACCATTGACCCGGTGGCAGCCCAGACATGCGCCTTTGCCCTCAAAGAGCAGTTTGCCGCGTGTCGCATCGCCCGCGGACGTCGTGTCACTGAGCCGCTGATCCATGTTGCGAATGAAGGCGACGATCCCGCTCTGGTCGGGCGCATCAAGGTTGTTGGCAGGCATCCCGGTACCGGCAATGCCAGTGGTAATCACATGCACCAGATCTTCGTCGCTGACGGCATGGCGAAAGTGATTGGATCGCAGCTGCACCTGCGGCACGGCATCGCCGTTCGGACCATGGCAGAGCACACAGCCGCTGTAGTAGACGCGGGCACCGCGTTCGATGTCCAACTCAGCATAGGTGCCGACGTGTTCTTCAGCCGCCTGGACCGCGCTCAAAACCCCCAACAGAGCCAGGCAGCAAATGATGTTCCGCATGCTCTTGCGCTGCGATCTTGAATTCTTGCTGTAGTGCTGTCGCGGCTCATTATACGCTCAGGCGCGCGGCGCTTGTCGCTAGCCGTCAGACTTATCCGCAAACGCCGCCTGCAGCGCCGCAATGTCGATCTTGACCATTTTCATCATCGCATCCGCCGCGCGTTTGCTCTTGATTGGATCGGGGTCGCTCATCATCCTGGCGAGCACGCCCGGCACGATCTGCCACGAGAGACCGAAGCGATCCTTCAGCCAGCCACACTGCTCGGCCGAGCCCCCGACGAGAAGTGCATTCCAGTAGCGGTCGAGCTCGGCCTGATCCTGACAGTTCACCACGAATGAGACTGAGTGATTGAATGGATCCAGGGGCCCGGCACTCATCGCGGTGAATGACTGGCCAAAGAGCACAAAATCGACGATCTTGACCGATCCGGGGGGACCGCTTGGCGATGCGCTCGGGAATGTCGTCACGCGGGTGACGCGCGAGTCGGGGAAAATCGAGACGTAGAAGGCTGCTGCCTCTTCAGCCTCTTTGGAATACCACAGAAACGGGGTGATCCTTTGCATCGGCTCGCACTCCAGGCTCCAGGCACAACAGTAGCCAAAAGTGCGGCCGAATCAATAGGCGCCGCGGCCCAGGCGCCGATAAGCTAGATAAATCCCAGCGTACTCGGGCTGAACGCCGATAGATTGGGCAATATGGTGGCGAGCGCCGTCGCATCGGCGCCGAACCACGTGGCCAGGGTCGCGGCGAATTGATCCACGGCAATCGTGGGAATCCAGCGGCCCAGATTACTCGCATCGTCCGGCCCGGATAGCTCCTGCGTCGCCATGGTCCCGTAGATCTGACCACCCTTGACGGCAGCGCCCATGACCAGAGGGTTGCTGCCCCAGGCATGATCGGTCCCACCGCCCGTATTGGGCAGAAAGTTACGCGAGAAGTCCGAAAGAGTGAACGAGGTGACCTGCGCGTCTGCGCCGATGTCGCCCATCGCGCCGTGGAAAGCCACAAGACCCGCATTGAGTTGGCTGAACAAGGTTTGCTGCGTGTTGAGCTGATCGGTATGCGTGTCAAATGAGCCGAGCGTTGCGAGGAACACCTGGCGAGCGGCCCCGAGACTGGCGCGTGCTTCGATTACCTTTGCGATCGCCAGCATTTGTTGCGAGAAATTACTCGTAAGGCCCGTGAAGCGGGCCGAGAGGGTTGCATCCGTGGTCGTCAGGATGGGATTCAGAGCCGCGCTGGCCGCGAGCGCACCAGTCATGATGATTTGTGCGGCTTGATCGAGCTCGATCGACTGATCGACGCCCAGCAATTGCTGGAACGCAGAGCGCCGCGCGGTGTCGGCGCTGTCGTTGGAGAACCCGTTGAGACCAAACGAGCCGCTTATCGGTATCACCAGGGCCTGCGATGCTGCGCCCGTGACGAACAAGTTGTTGCCACCGGTCGAGATCATCGGCGGCACGCTCGCATTCACATTCAACGCGGCGAGCTGATCCGTGAGCCGGCCGCCCCATCCGCTGTTGGACGAGGAAGTACTCGAGATGGAAGCCTGCCACTGATGCTGCTGATCGATATGCGAAAAGAGGCTTTCCGGCTTGACTGTCGTGGTCGACAAATACTGAGTCTTCGTGAGCGGCTGCACGAGCGTGCCGACGTTGGCAACGATGGCCAGTTCGCCCGCCGCCCAGAGCGACTGCAGACCCGGCAGCGCGGGATGCAGGCCGTACAGCGGTGCGCCGCTCGCGACCGCCAGGGGCAGGAGCTGCGCCTGTGGCAGCGCGAGGTAGCTTCGAGTCTGCGCGTAATTGGCATACCCCGCGCTATCCAGCGGCACGATCATGTTATTGGCATCGTTACCGCCGTAGAGGAATATGCACACGAGTGCCTTGTAATCGTTCGCTGTGGCGGCTTGCGCCGCGAAGGCACCGAGTTGACCGAGGGCCGCGCTACCGGCCAGCGCACCGGCGTGTTGCAAAAAGCATCGACGTTTCATTTCAGCGCTCCACCTGGTATTGCGCAGAAGTCAAAATCAGATAGCACGCGGTTCGCACGGCCGCGAGCGGGTTGCTCGAAGTCGCCGCAGCCGCCTCGGCAGCCGTCAGAATGATGTTGCTCGCATCGCTCGGCAGAGAGTCGTGCATCAGCGTCTGATTCAGTTGCCCGATCAGAACCCCGGCATCGGGGGCGCTCAGGAAGCCACTCAGATTGATGCTCGTACCTGTGCTACCCGTCACGGTCGGGTCGGGTGCCGCCCCGCCCTGCATGATTACGGTGTTGACGTAATTGGCGCGGGCAAGCGCGGTTGCGGAATTCTGGATGCCGAATTCCGGGCCCAGCGTCTGCGTGCCGGGAATCTGATAGCTCGGCGGATAGAAACTAAATACCGTCTCCGGCGAGTAGATCGGCTGGCCCATCGCAGAGCTCGCATTGCGCAGCAAGACACCGTCCGATTGGCCGCCGAGACTGCGC
>JBEKUL010000011.1:0-38543 GCA_049515055.1 Steroidobacteraceae bacterium
GACCGAGGCGGTGCAATTTGCCAAGGATCTGGAGAAATTCAGATTGTTCTATCTGGAGGATGTCCTCTCGCCGGAGGACATTGTGTACTTCAGAAACATTCGCCAGCAATGCACGACCGCAATCGCGATGGGCGAGCTGTTCAACAACCCGCACGAATGGCTGCCACTGGCGACCGAACGGCTGATCGATTTCATTCGCATCCATGTGTCGGAGGCCGGAGGCCTGACTCCGTGCCGCAAAGTCGCGGCAATCTGTGAAGCCATGGGCGTGCGCACGGCCTGGCACGGACCGGCAGACTGCTCGCCCGTCGGCCATTGCGCCAATGTCACGCTGGATGTGGCCTGCCACAACTTCGGAATCCAGGAATACTCCGGATTCAACGAGGCAGCCCAGGAGGTCTTCAGGGGCTGCCCGCTGCTCAAGGACGGCTATCTCTATGCCAACGAGGCGCCAGGCTGGGGCATGGAAGTCGACGAGGCTGCGGCAGCCAAACATCCATACGATCGTAGCGGACCGCTGAACGGGGGCTGGGGCGAGCTTCGCTTGCCAGATGGGACGCTGATCAAGCAGTAGATGGCGCGCACGCCAGCGCGTGCGAGCATGTTCTGACATTCAAACAATCGACAATAAGGAAGATTCCATGGATCGGCGTAAGTTCCTGCAGTCCCTGAGCCTCGCCGCTGCGTTGCCACTTGCGCGCGTGCGCAGCGCACTGGCCGCGATGCCCACGATGAAAATCACGCGTATTCGCGCCTTTGCACCGCCGAATGCGAATGCTTTGTTTGCGCAATCCAATACCGTCGTCACGATCGAGACGAGCGCGGGCATCACGGGAGTCGGCGAAGGCGGCTTCGCCGATACGTTGAAGCAGTGCGCCGGGCGTCTGATTGGCCAGGATCCGCAGTATATCGAGCACCTCTGGCAGGACATGTCACGGGCGTTTTTCTATCCGCCGGGTCGCGAACTCGAGCACGCACTGGGCGCACTGGATCTGGCCCTCTGGGACATCCGCGGCAAAGTGCTGAGTCTGCCGTTGCATCAGCTGCTGGGCGGCAAGGTGCGCAATTTCATCGAACTGTATCCGACTGTGGGCGAGGCCGTGGCTGGTATAACGCCGGACATGAGCGTGAAGGAGCGCGCACAAAGAACGATCGCGGCGGGCTATCGGGCCTGGCGCATGGATGCGGCGAGCCTGGGACGCAGCGGCGTCTACAACACACGCGAGCGCGTCCTGCAGGTCTACGAGGATGCCGTCCAGGCGCGCGAAGGCGTGGGCAAGAATGGCGACTGGTGCGTCGACTTTCACCAGCGCTTCGATCTCATCGATGCCGTGCGCTGCGCCGGGCTCATCGAGCCGCTGGCGCCGTTGTTCGTGGAAGATCCGGTGCGCACGGAAATGTTCAATATGGATCTGCCGAAAATGCGCCGCATGACCAACGTGCCGATTGCTGCCGGCGAGGAGTGGGGCAACAGGTGGGACTTCAACCCGCTGGTCGAAAACCACGATATCGATTACGTGCGCGCGACGCTGCCGAATGTCGGCGGCATCACGGAGATGATGAAGATCGCCGCGATCTGCGAGACGCACGACGTGGGCCTGATTCCGCACTTCACCGGTCCGATCGCCACTGCGGCGCTGGCGGGCTGCCTGTGCACGTTCTCCGGTCCGCTGCTCATGGAATATAACTATGGTGCGACCAAGCAGTCCTGGTTGCCGGTCGCGTTAGACTTCAAGGAGGGCAAATTGTGGCCCAACGAGCGCCCGGGACTTGGCGTCGAGCTCGATATGCGGCCACTCAAGCCCCTCCTCGAGGTGACCACCTATAACAGCGAGCGCGCTCAGTATTACACGCGCCCCGACGGCTCGATCACTAACTGGTAGCCCGACCCTTATGCATTACCCTGGAGTCTCTATGCTGCGTGTACACACAGTGCGCTTGCTATTGGCCCTACTGATTGTGCCGCCACCGATTCTGGCTGCCGACATGACGGGATGGATAGGCACCTACACGTCGCAGGCCAAAGTGAGCACTGGCAGCGGAGGGATTTATAGTTTCAAGTGGGACAGCAGGACTGGAGCATTCAGTGATGTGCATGCGGTCGCTGCGAGCACCAATCCATCCTTTCTCGCCCTGCACCCGAACGGCCGTTTTCTGTATGCCGCGAATGAGGAGGAGTCGGGACTGGGCCACATCACGGCCTTTGCACTCGGGGATCCGGGCTCGGCCGCAGCGCTCAAGAGCCTTGGGTCGGTATCCTCGATGGGCAGCATGCCGTGCCATCTCGCCGTTGACTCGACCGGAAAATGGCTGTTTGTCGCGAATTATGGATCCGGAATCATCGCGGTCTTCCCGATCCAGTCCGATGGCAGTCTGGGCGAAGCCAAGCAGACGATTCAGCAGCAGGGCTCGGGCCCGGTCGCGGGCCGCCAGGAGGGTCCGCATGCGCATGAGGTCGTGCAGTCGCCTGATGGGCATTTCCTGCTGGCGATGGACCTGGGCGCGGATCGCATCTTCGTCTATCGGTTCGATGCTGCCAGCGGCACGCTTACGCCGAATGATCCCTCATCGGCGGCCATGCCGCGCGGCTACGGGCCAAGGCATATGGTCTTCTCCAAAGACGCGCACCTGGTCTACGCCCTCAGTGAGCTCAACCCAGCAGTCATTACGCTGCGTTGGAATGCAGAACGCGGAGCGCTCACGCAACTGGCTGTGATTTCCAGCTTGCCGGCGGATTTCAACGGGCAGCGCAGTGCCGCGGAACTCGCCTTGCATCCCAGCGGCAAATTTCTCTACGCATCCAATCGCGATGACAGCAACACGATCGCCGCCTTTCAAGTAGGCGCGGATGGTATTCCCGTGCTGAGCGGCTGGACCCCAACGGGCGGTAAGACGCCACGATTCATCGGCATCGATCCGTCGGGGCGCTTTCTGATCGCAGCGAACCAGAATAGCGGCGATATGTTTATATTTCGCATCGATCCGTCCTCCGGCGCACTCACGCGTCAGGGGGCGGCTGTCAACGTCCCGGCACCGGTGGATGTCTTATTCGCACCCGCGCACGGAGCAGCAAGCGCTGCGCGAAGCGCACCATGATCGCAAGCAGACGCCTGAGTATTTCAACCCTCGCCGCTGCGCTGCTCGTGGCCTGCGTGGCCTATGCTCAACAAGAAGAGCCTTCCCCTGGGCAGGTCACTTTTGAGAGCAATTGCTCGGTTTGTCATGGTGCCGACGGCAATGGCGGTGAGCTTGGCCCCTCGATCGCAACGCGCGTTGCGGCCCTGACTGACGCTGAGATTCGCACCACCGTGACCGAGGGCCTGCCCACGCGCGGTATGCCCGCGCACAACATCACCGGCACGAGCATGACCGAGCTGATCGCCTTCCTTCGCAGGATTCATCCGCGCGAAGATTTCCAGCCTTATGCGCTGAAGGCGCAATTGGTCAGCGGACCGGTGCTCGAGGGCACGGTCATTGCCGAGGACTTCGAGTCCGCAGATCTGCGTAGCGGCGATGGCCATCTGCATCTGCTGCGGCGCATGGATGGGGGGAAATTTCGCGAGGTCACCTCGCAAGTGGACTGGACGAGTTATAACGGCAATATCGGTGGCAATCGCTTCACGAGCTTGAGTCAGATCACGAAGGCCAACGTGCAGCACGTCGCTCCGCGCTGGATCTTCAATATGCCGAGGGCTTCGGGGCTCGAGGTGACCCCCGTGGTCGCCGACGGCGTCATGTATGTGACCAACGCGAATGAGTGCTATGCACTCGATGCGGGCACGGGCAAGCCGATCTGGCATTTCCAGCGACCGAGAACGCGCGGCCTGGTGGGCAATGCGGCGGGAGGCATTAACCGCGGGGTCGCAGTCGCGGGCGACAAGCTCTACATGGTCACCGACAATTCCCATCTGCTGGCTCTGAACCGCGCGGATGGCAAGATCGTCTGGGAAATCGAGGTAGCGGACTGGCACAAGAACTACAACGCGACTTCCGCGCCCTTGATCGTGGGCGATCTGATCATCACCGGCAGTTCCGGAGGTGAGGAGGGCGCCCGCGGCTTTCTGGCTGCATTCGATCGGCAGACCGGCAAGGAGGTCTGGCGCTTCTGGACTGTGCCGGCACCCGGGGAGCCGGGCTCGGAAACCTGGCAGGGCGCGGGTATCGAACATGGCGGCGCTGTCGCCTGGTTCACGGGCGTCTACGATGCCGAGACGGATACCTTGTTCTGGGAATCCGGCAATCCGGGGCCGGACTACAACGGCGATGAGCGCATGGGCGACGATCTGTATTCGGATTGTATCCTGGCGTTCGATCCCAAGACCGGCAAGCTCAAGTGGTACTACCAGACCACGCCGCACGATCTGTGGGACTGGGATACCAGCGAAACACCGTTGGTCGTCGATGCCCAATGGCACGGCCAGCAGCGCAAGCTCCTGGTGCAGGGCAATCGTAACGGCTATTTCTACGTGCTCGATCGCAGCAACGGCCAGCTCCTGCTCGCTAAGCAGTTTATCAAGGAGCTGACCTGGGCAACCGGAATCGGGCCCGACGGCAAACCCATCAAGGTGGCTGGCCAGGAACCGAGCTCCCAGGGCACGCGCGTGTGCCCATCGCAGGATGGTGCGACCAACTGGTATTCACCCAGCTATAGCCCGGGCACGGGCCTGTTCTACATGCAGACGAATGAGAAGTGCTCGATCTATGTGAAGCGGCCAGAGGATTTTGCCTTTGGGCATGCCTTCCTCGGCGGCGCCGAGCGCTCGGCACCGGAGCCGAAGCCGGTGCGCATATTGCGCGCGCTCGATCTGCAGACCGGAGCGGTGAAGTGGGAGCTGCAGCAGGTCGGACTGGTCAATTCATGGGGTGGGACGATTGCGACCGCGACGGGACTGGTCTTCTTCGGTGAAGACAGCGGTACGTTTTCGGCGGCCGACGCAACGAGCGGCAAGAAGCTCTGGAGCTTTGAGGCCGGCGCGAGATGGAAAGCCTCGCCGATGGCCTATGAGTTCGACGGCAAGGAACTCATCGGAGTTGCGACCGGCAGCAGTATCGTGGCCTTTGGCCTCATGCCGTGATCGGCGCGGCAAGGAGCAACGCTTGAATGCCGCGCCGAGCGCCTATCCCCATTTCTTGATCAGCGCATCCAACCCGGCTTGCTGTAAGTCCCCAGGTGACATGACCGGCAGGAACTCGACCTTGGCATCGAAAGTCAGAAACCACGGCTCGGCAATCCGGGGTATGTCCGATGCGTTCGGCAAGTCCACGATCAGATAGCCGCCCCGATTGCCATCCTTACTGGTGAAATAGGCCGCCTCGGGCTTGATGTCCTCTAGTATTGCAGCAAGTTTGCGGCCGACGTTGCCGCCGCGAGCGACTTCGTTGAATTTGGTAACCGATATTGAAATCTGAACGATGAAGCGCACTGGCGTTCTCCCTTGGTAAAGGCGCCGGGAGTGTAGCCCCATTCGGCAAGTCGCGTCAGCCGTTATTCATGCATTGACGCTAATGCTCATCGCGGCGCGCCTTGTCGTGCAATTCGCATGAGCCAGCCTCGACACAGACCGTACGCTCGATCTGGACGGTCGTGTGCCGGATAGCGAAGCGCAGCTCCAATTCGCGCGCGATGTCGCGAATGCATTGATCCGAATCCGCTCCCTCTTGAATGGTCGCATGCAGCGTAACCATGGATTGCTCATCGGCCAGCGACCAGGAATGCAGGTGGTGGATGCCGGCAAGTTGAGGAATGGCCGCTCGCAGGGTGTTTTGAACGAGCTCGGAGTCCAGGCCCTCCGGCGCACCTTCGAGAAGAATGTGCGCCGACTCGCGCGCAATCGCCCAGCCGCTGCGGATCATCAGCAAGGCCACCAGCGCGGACAGTATGGCGTCGATGGGCATCCATGCTGAGGCCAGGATAACCGCCCCGGCGATCAAGGCGGCGCCGCTGCCGAGCATGTCGCCGATGACATGGGCCAGTGCAGCGCGCACGTTCAGATTGGCCTCACCTCTGGACAGGACCGCAAAGGCGCCGAGGTTGGTCATCAGGCCCAGAGCCGCAACCCCCACCAGCAGGCGGCCATTCACGTGCGCACCGGCCAGCAGGCGCTCGCCCGCTTCAAATAAGATCCAGACTGCAAGGAATATCAGAGCGATGCCGTTTACGAACGCCGCCAGCACCTGCCATCTGTGATGCCCATAACTCAGGCGCCCGCTCGCGGGTCGCAGCGCCACCAGCACGGCGGCGTAGCTCATCGCCAGCGCGGCGGCGTCGGTCAGCATGTGCGCGGCGTCGGCCAGGAGCGCCAGGGAGCCGACCAGCAGGCCCCCGATCGCCTCTATCAGCATGCATGTGAGTGTAAAGAGAAGGGCCCAAAACAGTTTCGATTGACTCGTCGGGGCTGCGTGCGAATGACCATGATGAGCATCGCGCGCTGTCGAAGCGCGCTCCTTGCGCACGGGGTGATCGTGCTCGTGGCCATGCTCATGGCCATAATCGTGTCCGTGATCGGCTGAACCGTGCTTGTGCGCCATGACAATCTCGCGCTGATTAATATCGCCGTCTCGCCATCACACTGCGTCTGGCCATAACTGCGTGACCGTGCCTAGAGATACTTGGTCAGGCCTTGAAACTGCTTGATCATGGTCCGGAAATCCTGTGGCACGGCCCCCGCGTTCTCGTCCATGCAGTGATGAATGTGATCCTTGATCAGCTCTTTCTTGGCGTTGCCGATGGCTCGCTCGACAGCGTGCAGTTGCTGCGCGAGGTCCATGCACGGCCGGCCCGCCTCCACCATGTCGATGACTCCGGCAAGGTGACCCTGCGCGCGTTTGAGCCGTCGGGCAATTTCCGGGAATCTGTGCATAGTTTGCGTGCCTCCGTCCAATATCATATCCCCCTAGGGAGGATACACCAGTCGGCCTGGAATTGCGACTGCCCGGCGGAACCGTTGCCATGTCGAATTGCCATCAGAACTGCGCGTGGAGGCGCAGCGCGACGATCGAAACCGGTCCGCGATCGCTGTTGTAGGCGGGATTGATGACGTACTGATAGTCCAGCGTAAGCTGAGCCCACTGCAGTGCAGCCCACCGATAGTAGATCTCCAGGATCTGTTCCGCCCCGGCGTGCGGCAGCATGCCATCGCCGATGAGGATGCCCAGGCCGCCAGCATTCAAGTACTGCTCACGGGCGGCAGAGATGCCATTGTCGATGCCCGCCAGGCCCACGCTGTCCTCAGCACGCCCCCAACGCTTGCCGTTCAGTGACAGTCCCAGGACTGCCGTGCGATCGACATCAGCGAACTCATAGACCTCGACGTTCCCGCCCGCCTTGCCAGCGCGCGCGAATACCCCGAGATCCGAAGACAATTGCTGCTCCCAGCTGAAGCTGACGCCGGCGCGACTGCGATAGCGACGCACCTCATCCAGAGCCGTCGTGGCATCCAAACCGGTGGATTGCGCGAGGCTTACGGCCTGATCGAGCAGTCCCATGCGCCCGCGGCTGTCGAATACCGTCAGCAGCAACTTGCCGGGCATATCCATCAGCTGGTAGCGCCGCTCCAGTTCCCCGTTCCACTGAAACTCGTGAAACCCGGGATCCAGCGTCTCGCTGTTCGGTACGTCCGACAGATCGAACACCCCAGCGCGCAGCGCCCACGGGCCCTGGTACCACTCCGCAACAGCCCCAACTGTGTAGCCCCAGGAGTCTGCCGCGTAGTCCCACGTGCCGGAGTCGATCGCCGTCCAGTTCAGGAAGTCATTGCGCGGATCATGGGCATACCCATTGGTGTCAAATATGTCCGATGCGCTGAATTTACCTACAGTAAGCACGACGCGATTGGCGCTCTGGGAGCCGCTGAGCTGGTTCGCCGTGGCCTCGACCTGCTCACGCTCGCCGCCCAAATCCAAGGTCTGACGTATGAACAGTCGCGGCAGCCGCCAATACGGGTGACTACGCCCGACTTTATAGGCTGTGCCGCTGGGAAATCCCGCAACACCCAACGTATCATCGAGGCCGAAACCCTGATCAACTTCGGGATTGACCCACACCTCGGCTCCTGACCAGAGGCGTGCGCCCATAAACAGCGTCACATCGATCGTCTCCGCGCCGTGCCGAGGCGACAAACTATTCGGCCCGCTATAGGGGGCATGAAACGCCGATGCCAATTGCTCCAGGAACGTGGCCTGCCCGTGAAGCGCATAGGTTTCGCTCACTGGATCCTGGGAGGCGCTTACCTCGACCGCGTCGTGGCCCATTGGCAATTGCTGTGAAAACACCGCAGGCGCCACAGCCATTCCGAGTGCTGCAATAATCGTCCGCCCCATCGAATTGCACGACATGACACTTACTCAACTTTTTCAAGTCGAAACATGGTGCGAAGCGCACTCGCGCACGATCGGCACCATTTGCCAACGGGCGCACAAGCCGAGTTCGGAACGTCTGAAGTTAAAGAAGAAGCTTGGAAGGAGGAGGATCGAGACGGGCCTTTCGCTCGGCTCTTAACGATGCGCAGTGCCTCCTGCCGCAATGCTACTGGCGCGATCCTAAGCTCACTCCCGTATCCTGTCTAGGGGGATAGGATAAATTTATATGGCGGTCGTGCCTCAAGACCTACCCGGAGCGATCCAGTCCCGCCCGCGCAGCGTCGTCAGATAGGGCAGAAGTCTTGCATCGAGCTCTTTATCCGGCGAGCGATAGGACCAATGCACGGTCGGCGGCATGGATATCAGGATCGCATCGGCGCGGCCGCCCGATTGCAAACCGAATAGCGTGCCGCGATCCTGCAGCAGGTTGAACTCCACATAGCGGCCACGACGATAGAGCTGATACTGGCGCTCACGTTCGCCGTAGGCAGCATTGCGTCGCTGGCGCAAAATCGCCAGATACGCTTCCAGGTATCCCCTGGCGACGCTCTGCATGAAATCGAAGCACAGCTCCCAACTCATGCCGATTTCAGGGGTAGCCTCATTCAGATCGTCGTAGAAGAGCCCACCGAGGCCACGCGCCTCGCCGCGATGACGCATGAAGAAATACTCATCACAGTTGGCTCGCAGCAGCGGATAGAGACGCTCATGAAAGGGCTCGCAGGCCGATGCCGCTGTCCGATGCCAGAGAACAACGTCCTCCTCGAAAATCAAGTAAGGCGTCAGATCGAAGCCGCCGCCAAACCACCAGATATCGCCGGCCTGAAAATAACGCACATTCAGATGGCTACTGGGTACATTGGGATTGAGCGGGTGCATGACGACCGAGACCCCCATCGCCCGAAAAGCCCGTCCGGCCAGTTGTGGATTGCGTGCCGTAGCTGCCGCGGGCATCGTCGTCCCACTAACATCCGAAAGCGCGACGCCCGCGCGCTCGAATACTGCGCCGAGCTCGAGCACCGCGGTCGTGCCGAGGCCCGCGAGTTTGTCCGCCTCAGGGGCCCGCTCCCAGTGATCCTTCAAGAACTTTCCGGCACCGTCCACAGATTCAAAGTCGCGGCAGAACCGGTCCTGCAGCGATCGCAGAAAGCGGTACACGGTCTCGCAGTGAGCTTGATCCATGGCAGCTCATTTTGATAAATGGCTCGGGCATCCGGGCAGTTATGATCTGCCCTGATGCGTTCCAGTGCATTCTGGCCGGCTTTGGGCACAAAGGCCAAGGCCGTGTTAAATGGCGAGCGCGGCGACTCGCAGTGCGAGCTAGCGGATCTGACCCGTGGCGAGCGCGTGGTGCTCGATCAATATGGCGCGCCGCGACCCGGTCGCGCGTTGCCTGGCGAGCCATTGCAGCCTGGGCGAAAGGCAGGCGTAGTGCTGCAGAGCGTCGGCTTCCGGCAGTAAGTACACGGGCGATAGAAATGCGTCTATTTCCGGCGTCGCGTTGGTTGCGGGGCACTGATTGGCAACTTTGTTCGCTGGCATGAGCTTACCCGAAAGCATTTATTACAGCTTTATCGTAGGTGGCGGCACTGCGCAGCCGTGTGTCCGGGTTCGCAGTCTCTTGGTCCTCTTCGTGACATTGGTCACGGCCTGCTCGGGCATCAGTTCAAGACCGCCAACGCCCGCAGTGACTGCAGGCTCGAGCCCTGCAGCACTGCTCTACGTCGTGCGACGCGGGTGGCACATCGATGTCGGATTGCGTGTCGAGGATCTGCAGCCGCCGCTACAAGCGCTGGGCGCAGAATTCCCGAGTGTGCGCTACCTTATATTTGGTTTCGGGGACCGCCATTACCTCATGGCAAGGAACCATCATGGGTTCGAATTGCTCGCTGCGCTGTGGCCTGGGCCTGGATTGATGCTGGTCACGGCGCTGAAGGCCTCGCCCCAGGCGGCTTTCGGCGCCGATGAAGTATTGGAATTGCCGCTCAGTGCGGATCAATTGCAATCCGCGCAGGCATTCATCTGGCAGGCACTGTCCGAACAGGCCCAGATCAGCGGATCGGAGGCTCCAGGTCCTTACGAGGGCAGTCGCTATTTCGGGGCGAGCGCGCGCTATTCAGCGTTTCACACTTGCAATACCTGGGCGGCAGAGGCGATCCGGGCAGCCGGTTGGCCCGTGCGCACGCGCGCCGTCATATTCGCAGGCCAGCTGTGGGGGCAGCTGCGTCATCTGCTGCGCGAGGATCAGAATATGGCGTCGGCTGCGCTAGAAATCGCGCCATAGACGCAATCCAAATCCTCGCGTGTCACACAGTAGGGCGGCATCACGTAGACGGTATTGCCCAAGGGGCGCAACAGCACGTCGGTCGCACGGAAACTTGCGCGCAGCCGCGGTCCGATCTGCGCAAAGTAGCCCGGATCGACGACTCTGAGATCCATCGCGGCGATGGTGCCAGTCTGGCGGATATTCTCGAAGCGGGAATCGTCGCGGAATTGATCCAATTGCTGGCGCTGCAGAGCCTCCAGACTCTTCACGCGCGTCAGCACTGGCTGCGTCTCCCAAATCTCGAGATTGGCCACAGCTGCGGCGCACGCGATCGGGTTAGCCGTAAAGGAGCTCGAATGAAAGAAGGTTCGGCGCCGATCCTCTGAATAGTGGGCTGCGTAGATGGCTGGGGAGCACAGTGTGACGGCCAGAGGCAGTGAGCCACCGGTCAGGCCCTTCGAATAGCAGGCAATGTCCGGACAGATCGCCGCCTGCTCGCAGGCAAACAGGGTTCCGGTACGCCCCCAGCCAGTCATGACTTCATCGGCAATGAACAGTACCTCGTGACTCGCACAGATCCGATGCAATTGCGTCAACACCTGCGGCGTATACATGAGCATGCCGCCGGCGCCGAGCACGAGCGGCTCGACCAGCATCGCGGCGACATCTTGCGTACCACATAGAATCTCCAGGGCCGCAAACGTCTCGGCTTCGCGACCTGCGGCGGGGAAGGGAATACGTGCAACATCGAACAATAGCGGCTCATAAGGCTCGCTGAATGCTCCACGTGCACCGACCGACATCGCGCCGATCGTATCCCCGTGATAGCTATGCTCCATCACGACGATGCGCGAGCGAGGCTTACCCGTATGCTTCCAAAAGCCGAGCGCCATCTTCACTGCGACTTCGACGCAGATTGAGCCGCTGTCAGAGAAAAAAACGTGCTTCAATCCATCCGGTACGAGGCGCAGTAATTTGCTTGCGAGCTTTTCGGCCGGCTCGTGCGTGTACTCGGCAAATATGATCTGATCGAGCAAATCCGATTGCGCTTTGATCGCAGCGACAATATGCGGATGGCGATGCCCGTGCGTAATGACCCACCAGGATGAGATCGCATCCACGATGCGCCGCCCGTCCGCGGTCATCAGGTACGCTCCCTCCGCGCGAACCACCTTGGGCAGATCCGCTTCCAAAGCGTGCTGCGTGAATGGGTGCCAAACAGGGGAGGAGCGGTGTGGACTCATCTGGCGCAACATGCGTTAACGCTAAGTTGCAATGTCGATGTCCCCCACTGGATCCGGCATTCAGGCAGCTTAACCCTACTCGACGCCAAGCGCTTCCTGCTCCAGTTCGAGGACAAATTGACGCGCGTGTTCGCGAGTACAGATTTGTCCGTCCACCATCGCGTGCAGCAAACCGCCCAAATGCACACGTAGCGCGCACGCGAGGACCGGCGCAGTAAAACGATCCAGTCCTTCGATAAATCCGTCGATCATATCGACGCATTCTTCAATCGAATCCTCATCGATTGTATCGTGAACCGGTTCGTCAAGGTTCGGGGGCATGCTGTCTCGGCTCCGTCCTGTTCAGGCTCAAACGATACACCATCGACGGTAAGAATGAATGTTTCGTTTCTACACGAAGCCGACAGTAAGGGATGGCTCTGGATACGCCCGCGCTCAGTACACTCATGATCGCCGTTTCAATTTACATCACTCATCGTGGAGAGCGCAGATGAACAGCTTTACCGTTACCGCAATTGGCAATCTCGCTAAGAATCCAGAACTGATCGTCAAGGGAGATACCGCCTACACGCGCTTCTGTTTGATCGGCAACGACTACGCGGGCAAGGATGATGGCGGTACGCCGCGCGAGATTGCGACCAGTCTGTGGTTTGTGGCCTTTGGTCCGCTCGGCGAGGCAATTGCGAAGAACGCGCGTAAAGGAGATCAACTTATTCTGGAAGCGCGTATTCGCGCCAACAATTGGACAGATCAGCAGGGTGAAAAGCAATACGACTATTCCTTTATCGTCGACGGCTTTCGATTTGGGGCTCCCGGCAAGGTCAAGCGCGAAGAGCTAGAGAGTCGTCGTGAAGAGGGTTCCGCGCGCGATGCGGTCCCAAGCATGGGCTGAATAGCCCACTGTCCATGGGCGATTATGGTGTAGCCGTCAGGATTGCGCGATAGGAGTTTCCGCCAGTGAAGGACTTGCTTTGCCTGAAGTTTAGAAAAGCTTTGCACAGAATCGCGACTGCATCGATCGTCGGGTTTTCACAGTTGACACTGGCGCAGACCTCACCGTTCATGACGGGAGCTACGGCATTACAGACCAACATCCTGGCCTGGCTTACGCCGATAGCCGTAATCATCGTTATGGCGCTTGGGGCCATGGCGATGGCAAACCGAATGTCCTGGGGTTGGTGCATAGGTGCAATTCTTGGCATCGCCATCGCCTTCGGCGCACCACAGATCGTTACGTGGGTGCGCGGAATGTTCGGGGTCTGATGGCATGGGTCGGCGTAACGGCGGCTTGACCGCTGAGCACCTGTTTGTGGGCGCAACGCGGCCGCCGATGCGATGGGGCGTAACGTACTCCGCGCTGCTATTCAATATGGTCTTTACTATGGAAGCCTTCCTGGTGACAAAGAATCTTTTGAGTCTACTGCTATGCATTCCAATACATGCGTTGTGCCTGATTCTTTGCGCACGCGATGCACGCTTTTTCGACTTGATCATGTTGTGGGGACGAACACGACTGACGGCCCTGATCGCGAGCACGCCGTTATGGCAAGCGACCACCTATAGCCCCTTGGCCCTCTCCACACCGAACAGAAACGGTCGCAGAAAAGTTGGACTCGTATCTGCACAAATCTGGCTGACAGCACCCGGTCGCATCTGATGGGCACTGTTGATCGAACGCGGAGCGTGAGAGGAGAGCTGATTGCAGCCGACCGCATCCCGTACAGCGTACATCTTAGCGACAGCGTCGTTCGCACGAGCTCACTCGACTATTTGCAGGTCTTTCGACTGGGCGGCGTGAGCTTCGAAAGCGCCGATGATGAGCAGCTCAACAATTGGCACGAACGACTCAATATCCTATGGCGAAACATCGCAAGTCCAAATGTCGCCCTCTGGACGCATGTCATTCGGCGCCGCGAAGCCACGCCGTGGCAGCGCGGACCAGACGGGGGATTCGGCGCTGCACTGCTCAACAAATATCGCGAGCGCCTCGCTCATGAATCCCTCATGGTCAACGAGCTCTACCTGTCCACGGTGTACAGGCCGGCGGAAAGTATCGCGACGGGGCTGCTCTCCAACGCGATCCGGCGGTTTCACAAGAATGCCTCGCGCGTAGAGACGTCGGACGCGTTGGATGCCTGCGCCAAGCTTTCGCAGACAATTCAGACCGGATTGGCGCGTTATGAGCCGGAACAGCTCGGCACGTATCGCGCCGGTGGTAATCACTATTCCGCGCTCTCGGAATTCCTGGCTCATCTAATAAATGCCGAATGGCATCGGGTACCGCTCACGCGCATGCCCCTGAATGAGGCGCTGGCGACCTCTCGATTGTTCTTCGGCACCGAGGCCATTGAATATCGAACGCCGACAGCAACCAGAGCCGCGGCCATACTGGGCATCAAGGAATATCCCACACCAAATGTCGTCGGCATGTACAACCGCCTGCTGTCGGCACCATTCTCCTATGTGTTGACGCAGTCATTCGCATTTCTTTCGAAAGGCGCGAGCCAGGGTTTACTGCAACGCCAATTTCATCGGCTCTCCAATGCGGGCGATTTCGGTGTTTCTCAGGCACAGGAACTCAAAAGTGCACTGGATTCGCTCAGCAGCAATGAATTCGTTATGGGGGACCATCATCTGTCATTGCAAGTGATTGAGGACATTGCGGGTGACGATGGTAGTTCGGCGAGGCACAGGCTGAGAGCTCTCAATGAGAGCGTGGCATTGGCGCGCACCATGCTTGCCGACACTGGCATGACTGTGGCACGGGAGGATCTGGCGTTGGAGGCCGCCTACTGGGGTCAACTGCCTGGATACTTTCCGATGCGTGCGCGCAAAGCACCCATCTCATCACGCAACTTCGCTGCCATGGCGGCCTTTCATAATTATCCGGCGGGCAGAGCAACTGGCAATCATTGGGGCGACGCATTGACGCTACTCATGACCAGCGCACGGTCACCCTATTACTTCTCACTGCACGCCAGTGATCCGCATGATCCGGATGGGGGTAGTCGAAAAGACACGGGTCATACGTTTATGTGCGGACCGACTGGTTCGGGCAAGACCGTCTTGATTGGGTTCCTGGTCGCGATGCTGGACAGAATGGGCGCAACTCAGGTGATCTTCGACAAGGACAGGGGACTTGAAATCCTGGTGCGAGCCCTCGGCGGTGAATATTTACCGCTGAAGCACGGTTTAGCGACTGGCTTCAATCCATTGCAGCTCACTCCCAGTCCAGCGAACGTGGAGTTCCTGAAGCTTTGGCTTCGTACCTTAGTCAGATCCTCTGGCGGTGAAGCGCTTTCCGTGCGCCAGCAGCAGGATTTGGAGCAAGCGCTGCACGGTACCTTGGCGTTGGAGCGTGGAATGCGACGACTCTCGCGCTTGGTTGAGTTTCTGGATCCGACCGATCCAGAAGGCATGCACGCGCGACTTACCCCGTGGTGCAGCGCGCTGCAAGGTGATTACGCGTGGGTCTTCGATAACGCGGAGGACTCATTGTTAGCTCGGCTATCCGCGCACGCCACCATCGGTTTCGACGTCACCGAGTTTCTAAATCATGAGCGTACACGAGCCCCGGTGACCCTCTACCTGTTTCACCTCGTGCGCGAATTGCTCGACGGCCGAAAGCTAGTCTGTTGGATGGACGAATTCTGGCGCCTGCTGGGGGATCCGGCTTTCGAGGGCTTAGCCAAGGACG
This sequence comes from Steroidobacteraceae bacterium, assembly GCA_049515055.1. GTDB lineage: Bacteria > Pseudomonadota > Gammaproteobacteria > Steroidobacterales > Steroidobacteraceae > FEN-1191. The sequence goes on from JBEKUL010000011.1 coordinate 15,566, forward strand.
GTCCAAAAACCTGGCGCAAGCTCAACGGAGTGATGTGCCTTGCGACGCAAAGCGCCAGTGATGTTCTGGACAGTCCGATCAGCCGGACAATTATCGAGCAGACGGCGACGAAGATCTTTTTTCCCAATGCCGATGCCGATGCCGAGGAGTACATGTCGGGGTTCGGGCTGACGGAGCGCGAATACAAGCTAGTCAAGGAACGTCTTGAGCCCGGTTCACGGATGTTCTTGATCAAACAGGCTCATCAAAGCGTTGTTTGTCAGTTAGACCTTAAGGGATTTGATGCTGAACTGAAGGTCATTTCCGGTAGAAACCAAGAGGTGCAGCGAATGCATCAGATCATGGCCTCCAGGGGCAGTTGCGCGGACGATTGGCTGCCCAGTTTTGTTCAAAGCAACGGCGTCCTTCCCGTCGCTTCACTAACGCTCACAGAGGATCCCCGAACATGCCCCTAATCAGCGGCCGCGTGCGCTTGGCTGGATTGCTATTACTGATGAGTCGCGGCGTATATGCGCAATTCGCAGTAATTGATGTTGCCTCGGTGACCCAACTGGTGCAGCAAGCGCAGACGATGGCCGCTCAGCTTGAGGCTGCCCGCGGGCAACTGACACAAGCGCAGGCACAGTATCAGGCTCTGACCGGAGATCGCGGAATGGAGTCATTGCTCAGCGGAATCGTGCGCAATTATCTGCCGACGAACTGGTCACAACTGAGCGCCGTTCTCGCAGGCTCTGGGGACTATGGCGGGTTGGCCGCGACTATGCAGGCCAGTCTTGGGGCCGATGCAATTCTATCAGCATCCCAGATCGCACTATTGACGCCGGATGAGCGCTCGCAGATTAATTCGGCACGCCAGTCGATCGCTCTACTGCAGGCATTGACGCAGAATGCGCTGGGCAATGCAAGCGGGCGCTTTACCGCGATCCAACAACTGATCAACGCAATTCCAACAGCGCACGATCCAAAGGGGATACTTGATTTGCAGGCTCGCATCGGCGCCGAGGAAGGCATGCTTCAAAATGAGCAAAACAAACTCCAGGTGCTGTTTGAAACTGCCCTTGCTCAGGAGTGGTCGGTGCAACAGCGCCAACGCGAGCAGATCGTTGCCGATCATGGCCGCTTTGCGACTCGCTTCGAACCCGTCCCCTAAATAGGAATGTGAGGGGGCTACGATGGGATTCTTTCAGACGTTCTGGAGCTGGCTCAACACTACCTTGACGGGATATATCGGAAATAACACCGCACATGTGGCGACCGCACTCGAACCAGTCATCGTTACGCTATCGACGATTTACCTCATGGGTTGGGGTTATCTGCAGCTCACAGGGCGCACAGAGGAGACGTTGGCAAGCGGCATTAAGCGCATTGTTGTCCTGGTGGTTGTGCTTGGGGTCGCTGTTCATCTTTGGCTCTACAACGCCTTGATCGTCGATACGTTTTACGTCGCGCCGGCTCAGCTGGCGGCCGCGGTCATAGGCTCTTCTGATCCGGTCGATACCATCGATGCCATCTGGCAGCGGGGCGGGTCCGTCGCCGAGCAACTTTGGGATAAGGGCGGAGTCTTCAGCGGCGAATTCGGATTCTATCTGGCCGGGGCGATCGTCTGGATATTGATCGGCTTGTTGTGCGTCTACGCGATGTTCCTGATCTCGCTATCCAGCATCGCCTCGGCGGTATTACTGGCGATTGGTCCACTGTTTGTCGCGATGCTGCTTTTCGACAGCACTCGTCGCTACTTCGAGGCATGGATCGCTCAGTTAGCCAACTACGCGCTGATTTCCATCTTAACCGTAATGGTTTCGGCGCTGCTCTTGCAGATCGTTGAATCCTACGCGGCGCAGACCGCCGCCCGCGGCACGGCGATTCTCACCGTCGATGCCCTGGACATGATGTTGATATCGCTTCTCGTGTTCCTGCTCATGCGTCAAGTCATGCCCATCGCCGCGAGCCTCGCTGGCGGTTTGGCCCTTAGCAGCTTCGGCGTTGTGAGCCGGGCGATGGCGTGGAGTAGCAAGGGGGGTCAAGGATTGATTGGCGAGGGAGTAGTACGCGCAACCGCAACGACTATGGACAGGATAAGTCAGGTTGCGTCTTCGAGACGATCAGCGCCGTCTGTCGCCCCGTCTTGGCGCGAGGACTGAGTCATCGAGTCGCCGCCAGCGCGACTAATTCAGACATTTGGAGAAAAGAGCATGAAGTGGGTACTTTTGACGGGCATCGCATTGCTGCAGGTCGCATGTGCTGCGCAAGATGTGCGCTGTGGCGGCCGTTTGCGACCGATCAACGTTGAAACGGTTCCTGGCGCGCCCGCGCCACCGGCACTTGAGCGTCCCGCCCGATGAGCACGGTCTCCGCAGCTGACCGCGGCGATCTCGGTGGCTATTTCGAGGAGGCGGCGAGTTGGGATACCGATCGGATCGGCGTGCTGAAACATACGGCGCGAGTTGCCTGGTGCGTGGCGGGAGCAGGCTGGATATGCGCAGTCATGTGTGCGCTAGCACTACTACTGCTGATGCCTTTGAAGCGCGTCGATCCGTTTGTCATACGCGTAGACAGCAGCACTGGAGTCGTCGATGTCGCGCCGGTATATGCCGGAGGCGCGGCAATGGATGAAGCGGTAAGCCGGTACTTCTTGACACACTACGTCACGGTGTGCGAGCGGTTCAATTATTCCACGGCGGAAAGCGACTACGAAGAGTGTGGCGCATTTCACACCGCGCAGAGAAACCAGGCGTGGTACGCGCTGTGGAATCCCAGTAATCCGAAATCTCCGTTAAATCTTCATCGTGATGGCAGTCTGATCCGGTCGCAGGTGCAATCCGTCAGTTTCTTTAAACGCGCTAGCGGCATATCGGATCTCGCTCAGGTGCGTTACTTGAAGAACGAACAACAGGGGCCGGATGCCCCACCGCGCATTACGCGCTGGATAGCCACCATTCAATTCGCCTATGGAGCGCCGCCTCGAGATCCGGCTGTGCGACGTTGGAATCCCCTTGGTTTCAAGATCATAGAGTTCGGCTCTGAGCCGGAAGTACTCGATGAGTCTCAGGATCAATCACCAAGCGGAATCAAAAGAGTGTCGCCATGAACTCCGATATATGTTGCCGCGTGCAGGCGATCCGGTGTGCATTCCAATTAAGCACGTTGCTTCTTTGTCTGATGACTGTCGCACCGACTGACGCGCAGGAACCGATGCAGTCGACCCATGTCGACAATCGCGTACGTAACGTCGTCTACGACGCTGATGAGATATACCGACTACGTGGATATGTGGGCTATCAAATCGACCTGGAATTCGAGCCTGGCGAGATCTTTGTTGGCCTCGGTGCCGGTGACGTCGAAGCAGTTGGGTTCGCCGCGCAGGATAATCACCTGTTCGTAAAACCCAAGGCCTCCAGGGTTCGAACCAATCTCACAGTTCTCACAACGCGCCGCGTCTACCAGTTTGATTACGCGGTTACGCCGCCGAACGCTTCAGATGGCGATCGATCAGAAATGGTGTACACGTTCCGTTTCGTCTATCCGGCACCAACGGCTTTCCGAACAGCGACGACTGATCGAACTGCCGATGCGGTGCTCGACCGTTCCAATGAGAAGCATCCCGCCAATAGAGATTACTGGTATTGCGGTATCACTGCGCTACAGCCTGTCGCCGCATTTGATGACGGAGTGCATACACACCTGCGCTTCAATCCGCGTGCGGAGGTGCCTGCAGTATTTGTGCGCAACGACGATGGTACTGAGTCACTCCTCAACTTCAACATGCAGGAGGGTGAACTGGTGATTCATCGAATCGCACGGCGATTTGTCATCCGCCGTGGAAAACTCGTCGGCTGTATCGTGAACAAGGGCTTTGATGGTGGTGGACAGGCCCTGCAATCCGGGACCGTGATGCCGGAAGTTGAACGTGCTACGCGCGGGCGCGCTCCATGAATGCATTGCGTCGAGTATTGAGTACAGGCAAAAGGAGCGACGCTGCTGGCGTGCACGGCGAACGGGGACCGCCTGTGGTCAATCAGGCGCCGTCGGTCCAGTCGTTGGTCAGTAACGGTCTAGCCATGGGACTGATGCTGACCGTGGGCGCGGTAGTGCTGGCCTGGTACTACCTGCACATTGCTGGGCATCAGTCGCAGATACGCCGCAGCGCGCAATCAGCGACGAGAAATCGCGCCGAAGCGGAAATGGCGCTCCCCGCGCTGGGACCAATCAGCGCGCCGCAGTTCGTTGCGTCATCCAACGTCCCGGCAATTGCGGACCAAGCATCCAGCGAAAATGCCGGAGCGGCGCTCAATACGGGCCTGCCGCTTCCTCCTGGACCATACGCGGTCTACGGCGCGACGTCACCGAAGTCCCTGGCCACTGCACCGGCTTCTGGGCTCGCACGCCGGCTATCGGGCGCAGCGTTTGTGCGCGAAGGGCCGCAGGGGGCTTCCGGTGCACACCCACCGGATGCTGGCGGGGCAGTCATTGACGAACCTGCACCCTCGGCCGCGCCGGACGCATCGGCAGCTCCTGCCGCTTACGTGGCGCCGTCCGCTATTCGAACCCCGACGGGCGATAGCGGGCTCGCGCCCCTGCTGCACGGCGATTTCGCTGGCACCGTTGTGGCTCACACTTTACGGGCTCAACGACTACTGCTGCCCAAGGGAGCTTTTATCGATTGCACGCTGGAAACAGCGATCGACTCAACATTACCGGGCATGACCACATGCGTCACGGCCACCGATACGTTCGGCATCGACGGCAAGGTCATTCTCCTTGAGCGCGGCACAAAGCTCGTCGGCGAGACAAGAGGGCAGGTCCAGCAAGGATCGGCGCGAGTGTTCGTGTTGTGGACGGAAGCCCGCACGCCGACCGGAGTGATTGTACCGCTCGATTCGCCCGGTGCCGATCAATTGGGTCGCTCGGGACTACCTGGCTCGGTAGCGCGGCATTTCTGGGAAAGATTTGGGGCCGCGCTCGTCATTTCAACTATTGATGGGGCTGTTCAGGCTGGTGTTCAAGCGTCAAGTCGCGGCAATGGAACAATCATTTACAACCCATCAGCAACCCAAGATGTCATGACCGAATCGCTGAAGAGCACTGTGAATATTCCTCCGACAGTGATCAAGCGTAACGGCGACCGTATCCAGGTATTGGTCGCACGTGACATCGACTTTACCAGTGTGTACGAGCTGCGCCGTGTTACCATCCAGCCATAACGTCGCCTTCGCCGCGACAAATCAAGTCTCCCTAGGCGCGTCTAGCAGCCCGCAGTCCGAAACGTCGGCATTGGGCCTCACATTGCGCATTTTGGATGGTTTCCTGTGCGATCCAAAAGTTACAGAACTGTGCGTGAACAGGCCGGGCGAGGTTTTTGTTGAAACGACGGACGGGTGGCGCAGAGAATCCATTCCGGAACTAACATTCGACTGGTGCCTTCGTTTCGCCCGATTGGCGGCCAATTTTACTGGACAACGAATCGATGCGTGCTCGCCACTGCTGTCGGGTGCGCTGCCGGCGGGTGAGAGAGTGCAAATCGTATTACCTCCCGCCACAACGGCTAAGACCGTAGCGATCACGATTCGCCGCCCTTCTACTCAGCAGTGGTCGATCGAAGAGCTAGCTCAAGCCGGCATATTCAAGCGGGCTCGAAGGACAGGTCAAATCAACGATGATACGAAAGCGAAGCTGCTCGAGCTGCTTGCCGAGAGACAGTTTGAGGCCTTCATGCGTCTTGCCGTGACGGCGCGCAAGAATATTCTGGTTTCTGGCCCAACAGGTTCGGGCAAGACGACATGGACCAAGGCATTGATTCGAGAGATACCCTCTTATGAGCGACTGATCACCATTGAAGATGCGCGCGAGTTGGTGCTCGATCAGCATCCAAATCATGTACGTCTGTTTTACTCGAAGGATGATCAGGGACTCTCGCGGGTCACTCCGAAACAACTGCTCGAATCATGTCTGCGCATGAAGCCGGATCGCATCTTGTTGGCTGAGCTGCGCGCCGAGGAGGCTTACGATTACCTGCGCAATGTAAACTCTGGGCATCCGGGGTCGATCACCAGCGTGCACGCCTCGAGCGCTGAGTTGGCGTTCGAGCAACTCATGTTGCTGGTGAAGCAAAGTCCGGCCGGTCGCGAGATGGCGCGACGAGAGATTCTTAGTCTTCTTTATCTGTTGATTGATGTCGTTATCCAATTCTCGAGTTGGCGCCACGAGCGCTTCATCGAGGAAATCTGGTACGAGCCCGAGCTCAAGCATCGTCACCTGGAAGCGCTCGAGTGAATTGCGCGCATGCAGACGTTATTCACTATTGGAGCACTGATGCATGGATGGTCCGGACTTGCTCTGGCATTCACGGCTGTTCAGGTACCGATGTTGGCAGGCATGGTCCGGGGGCGCGCGCAACTCAAGCATCTGCTGCTATCGCCCGTGACAGCCGCGCCCGTGACGGTGGTAACGGGCCTCGGCGTTTCCATTTTATCCCCAGCCTTGCATGGCATCGGTCTTGGACTCGCCGCAAGCGCCGTGGCGCAATTGACTCTCGGTAGTGCGATCAGTGCTAGCTTGGGCTATGCCACGGGACGTTTGATGTCGGCCCCAACGCGATTTCCATGGACGTTTCAGAGGGGCGCGCGAATCGTCGATGGCGGGGTGAGCACATCGCATCTTGGCCACTCTGCTACCCCGGAGTTTAGAGGGGCTGGAGCCTCCGATGAATTGACTCTGGCAGGCGTCGTGGTGCCGAAACTCGATGAATGCAAGCACTTCAAGCTGATCGGTGCGACCGGCACAGGCAAGAGCACGGCCATCGGAGAGCTGCTTGCCGCAGCATTGCGACGTGGCGATCACGCAATTGTTGCGGACCCCGATGGTGGTTATCTGCGCCGCTTTTACGTTGCCGAGCGGGGCGACATCATACTGAACCCTTTTGATCAACGCTCCGTCAAATGGGATCTATTCGCGGAAATACAACAGCCCTACGACGTGGAGCAGATCGCGCGCTCATTGCTGCCTGATACCGATTCCACCGAGAGCAGCTGGCGAGGCTACGCTCGCACGTTTCTGACGGCTGTAGTCCGCCAGGCGCACGCGGCCGGAGTAAGCGATCTGGGCGAGTTATACCGATTGCTCGTGATTGCAGGCACGGCAGAGTTGCGTGTCCTGGCGACCGGCACACCAGCGCAGCCGTTCCTTGAGGAACATAACGGCCGTATGTTCGATTCCATTAGATCGGTGACCAGCTCAGCTGTCGGTTCTTTGGAACACATTGCGCGGCAGCAGGGGACTGCGTTTTCAATACGAGAATGGGTCAGAAGAGGTCGCACCGGGGAGCGAGGCGTGCTTTTCATTCCTTATAGCGCTGGGCAGATCGCTGCACTGCGGACGACGGTCTCTGCGTGGATGCGCATCGCTATATTCGAAGCGATGGAGGGACCCGAGGAGGATCAGCGCCTCTGGTTTGTCATCGATGAACTCGATGCTTTGGGACAAATCGATGGTCTGAAGGATGCACTGGCGAGAGTGCGTAAGTTTGGCGGGCGCTGCGTGCTTGGTTTTCAGTCCGTCGCGCAGGTCGCAAGTACCTACGGAGCCGGCGATGCCCATACGCTTGTCGAGAACTGCGGTAGTACCTTGATACTGCGCTGTTCAGCAAGCGAGGGCGGCGGCACGTCGCGATTTGCCTCCACACTTATCGGGCAACGCGAGATAGCGCGCAGGACGCTTTCGCGCAGTCGACGCTATGGCGAAATGCTGGGTTCATCTACATCCAGCGAGCACTTCAGCATTGAACCCGCCGTAATGGACTCGGAGATCGAACAATTACCTGACCTATCAGGCTACCTCAAATTCGCCTCCCAGGACCACTGGCGGCGAGTGACTGTGCCTGCGATTGGTGATCGTACAAAGGCTCGACACGCGGTTCCCGCATACGTTCCGGCACATCCCGCTTCACAGTTCGGCGCGCGGCAGATGCTTGCGGCGCCCCGCGCTACGCTCGTTGCATCGAAGTCGAAAAGTCTCGATCTGGATTCGCCGGATCAGGCGCTATGAGTTCTCCAGTGCCGCTCGACGATGAGGCGATGAAACTCGGATTACTTATGGAGACGACGCAAACGCAGCAGCGGCTGATCGCGTCGAGTTTGAATCAGCTCGAGGCTCACACTCACGGACTCGACGGTATTGTGCGCGAACAGATCCGGCGCACGCTGGCCGAAGAAGTCGGCGCTCTGGTCGAGGAGTCAGCGCGCGCGGTGCGACTCCTGCAGGCGCTCAAACAGGCCGCAAGGTTGCAATTCGCGTCGTGGACGGTGCTCGCGGCTGTGCTTGTCAGCGTGAGTTCGATGCTCGGCGTCTGGTGCTTGGTTCCGTCCACCGCGGAGATCAGCGCTTTGCGCACAAAGCAGCAACAGTTGATGGCCGCTATTTACACGTTGGAGCAGCGTGGAGGTCGAATTGATCTGAGGCGTTGCGGTACCAGTGATCGTTGGTGTGTGCGTGTGGATCGGCAGGCGCCAACATACGGTGAGCAGTCCGACTACTACGTGGTCAAGGGTTACTAAAGTGACGGACCCGTTAACATCACCTTCAGCTCTATGCGCGGTTGTGTTGGCCGCCGTTTTGCTAGTGCCGATGGTAGTCATCAAACTGCGATCGAAAGGCGCGAGGCGCGAATGGCATAGGCGCGGTACCGTTGTCACGGATTTGAAAATGCGCCGGTGGCTCAGGGTGCGAGGCCCGATGGCGCGGCGCAGCGAACATGTGAGTCTTGGCGGTATCCGACTTGCGCTCGCTGAGGAGTGTAAACATTTCAAGCTAATTGGTACCACTGGGACTGGCAAATCGACCGCGATTCGGGAGTTGCTCGCCGGTGCGCTGGAGCGGGGCGATCGCGCGATAATCAGCGATCCGGATGCGGGCTATCTGGCTCAATTCCATCGTCGCTATCGTGGCGATGTCGTTCTCAACCCGTTTGAACGTGATTCGCTGAAATGGGATCCGTTTGCGGAGGTCGGTAGCTCCTACGATATCGAACAGCTCGCCAGCGCGCTCATTCCTTTCAGCGACGACCCCGGGACCAGGGAGTGGCGCGGCTATGCGAGGACGTTCTTCACGGCGGTATTCAAGCAATGTCGACACCGTCGAAATCACAGTCTCGATGACCTCTGGCGATTGCTGACTATTGCTCCGAACGATGAACTGCGACCGCTTCTGACAGGTACGCCGGCGCAGCCTTTTCTGGAGCCGGACAACGCTCGGATGTTTGGTTCGATACGCTCTGTTCTTAGCTCGGCAATTGCCGCGCTCGAATACATCAGTGCGCAACGAGCCGCGCCCTTTTCAGTTCGCGCATGGGTAAACGGCGGTCACGGCGTTCTATTCATCCCGTATCGGGCCGGACAGATCGCAGCGCTTCGGACGATCATAGCCGCGTGGATGCGGTTGGCCATTGTCGAAGCGATGAGTCAGCCGGAGGAGCGTGATCAACGGCTGTGGTTCATCGTTGACGAACTAGACGCTCTCGGCGCGATCGACGGTCTGAAGGATGCATTGGCTCGACTGCGAAAATTCGGCGGTCGAGTCGTGCTCGGTTTTCAGTCCATCGCGCAGGTCGCGAGTACCTACGCTGGCGACGCGCATACGATTGTCGAAAACTGCGGCAATACACTGATATTGCGCTGCTCCGGCGCAGAGAACGGCGGTACCTCGCATTTCGCCTCGCAGCTCATCGGCGAGCGCGAAGTACGTCGTCGCCAAATTACGCATGGAAGAGATCGTGACAACGGTATGGGATTCAAAAGCTTGCGTCGGTCGACTCAAAGCAGTGACCACTATGCAACCGAGATGGCACTCATGCCGTCACAGCTCGAGCAGCTAGCTGATCTGACCGGATACCTGAAGCTTGCCTCGTGCGCTTCCTGGCGGCGAGTTCAGATCAGGCGCTGATCCGATGGCTATCTACTATTTGCACACCAAATCAATCTCGCGAGCGGCGGGCCGCAGCGCGACCGCGGCGGCTGCATATCGTGCCGGGGAGCGAATCCGCGATGAGCGCACCGGCGTGTTGCACAATCATTCTCGCCGTCGGGACGTCAACCACGCTGAGATCCTGCTGCCGAGCCGATTTACGGCCTCCGACAATCACTGGGCGCGTAATAGATCGACGCTCTGGAATGCTGCCGAAGCTGCCGAACATCGCCGCGATTCGCGAGTCGCACGGGAAATTCAGGTCTCGCTGCCGGTGGAACTGTCGGCCGCGCAGCGTCTGGACTTGGTACGTACATTCGCCCAAGAGCTGGCCGATCGCCATAATGTGGCCATTGATCTGGCAATTCATGAGCCACGACCTGATGGCGATGCGCGCAATTACCACGCGCATTTGCTTGCGACCAGTCGGGAACTCAATGAAACAGGGTTCGGCGCCAAGGCTGGGCTTGACATGACGTACAGCGAACGGATCAAGCACGGCTTGTACCACGGCACCGAGGAACTCATCGCAATTCGCGAACGTTGGGCGACACTGACCAACGAGTCATTTCGGACGGCAGGAATTGACGCACGTGTTGACCACCGCAGTCTGAAAGCGATGGGTGTGGACCGGGAGCCTATGCCTCACATTCCCTATTTCGCTTTGAAACTCGAGCGTCGCGGTATGCGCAGCGAAGTTGCCCAGCATATTCGAGAGATTTACCGCTCGCGCGTTGCGGCGCGCGCAGCACTGAGTCAATCCCCGGACCCGATCGACCCAGGAGCCCCTCGGTCCGCAGGAGGTCAGATCGATATCGAAGAACTTCGGCGTCGCTCGCGCGAAGCGTGGTTGAGATTGCGCGGGGAAGCGCAACCGGCAAACCCGGGACAGTCTGCAACACTGGCACAGAACCGAGCGGGCGATCAATCCCGGGCAGAGCCGATTTCGAGCCCATATCTGGAAAGCAAAGCCAATTCTGAGCTCGGCTTATGAACGCAAAGGGTGTGAGTCCGTGCGCTACTGAGAGACTTCATAAGCTGAGTGTGCTTGACGATCAAAGTCGTCCGGATCATCCCTTTGTGTCCCCGACGGATTGCTGCACCTTTGTAGCCGAATACGTCGCGGGCAAAAGCTACCGCGCAGGTGGCCTCAATCAGCTCATCGTAAACTTCAAATGCCAGCCGTCGGCTGCTCGAGCAAATCCACGGCGTAAACGCTACAAGCAGGAAGCCATTACAACGCTCGCGCGCTGGTTGCGTCTTGCGATCGATCGCACGGAGGCCGAGCGAGCCACCTGGGTTCCAATTCCGCCATCCAGGTGCTTCGACGATCCGGATTTCGACGATCGCCTGTCACAAACTCTGAGACTCGCTTTCCACGCCTACGATGTCGATGTGCGCCGTCTGCTATATCAGGCGCGAAATACGGCGCCGGACCACGCCGTCGAGGCGCGTCTGACGGCCGAAACGCTTTATGAGCTCCTATATATCGACGTCGCTGCCTTGAGAGCGCGACCGATTCGAGAGCGCATCGCTTTGTTCGATGATGTCCTGACCACAGGCAAGCACTTCAAGTGCTGCGAGCGCCGTCTTCGGCAATCGCTGCCCTGCGTGCCTATTGCAGGCGTGTTTTTGTTGCGAAGGGTGCTGACACGAAGGCGCCGCGGGCCGGAGCCTTTGTGACGGTGAAGTTATGGCCTGGCTCATGCACATAAACGGTGCTCGGTCGCTCTTCGAGATCGGGGCACCGCCACTAAGACGAGAAGCGCTGGCTAGCCGATAGCCGCCAATACCGCATTCCCGGCATCCTGGGTTGAGGCAGCCCGATGCGTCGGCGCGACGATGTCGGGCGTGCGCACGCCATCATCGATCGCGCGGTGCACGGCCTGCTCGATCGCGCGCGCCTCCTGCTCGAGCTTTAAGGAATGACGCAGCAGCAGCGCGGCGCTCAGGATTGCGCCGTAGGGATTCGCCACGCCGTGACCGGCAATATCGGGTGCGGTGCCGTGGATGGGCTCGTAGAGCCCGCGCGTGCCTTCACCCAATGAGGCCGAGGGCAGCATGCCCAGTGAGCCGCAGAGCATGGAAGCCTCGTCGGTGAGGATGTCGCCGAACATGTTCTCGGTGACCGCGACGTCGATGTCGCGCGGGCGGCGGATCAAATGCATCGCGGCGGAATCCACCAGCATGTGCTCGAGCGCAATCTCAGGGAATTCATTATGCACCACGCGCTCGCACACTTCGCGCCACAGGCGCGAGGTCTCGAGCACATTGGACTTGTCGATCGATAGCAGGCGGCGGCGGCGCGTCTGCGCAATCCGTGCCGCCACGCGCACGATGCGCTCGATCTCAGCGACGCTGTAGGTGCACAGGTCCGTCGCCTGGTTGGCGTCGCGGGTTTTGGGACCAAAGTAGATGCCGCCGGTGAGTTCGCGCACGAATATCAGGTCCACACCTTCCACAATCTCAGGCTTCAGGCTCGACGCATTGCGCAGTGCCGGGTGCACGGCGACGGGCCGCAGGTTCGCGTACACGCCCAGATGCTTGCGCAGCCGCAGCAACCCGCCCTCGGGACGGATCTTGGTCTGAGGGGTGGACCACTTCGGCCCACCGATCGCCCCGAGCAGCACCGCGTCGGCCTTGAGAGCGGTCTGGAGCGTCGAGTCCGGCAAGGGATCACCGTACTGATCGATCGCTATGCCGCCAAAGGGTGCCTCTTCGAGAGTCCACTCATGACGATAGCGCGCCGCGATCGCCCGCAGCACACGTAGAGCCTCGGCGATGACCTCGGGCCCAATGCCATCGCCGGCGAGCACAGCTATATTTGCCTTCAAGATCGCATCCGCTGCTCGAAAGCCTGGATCTTCGCCTGCTGCGCGAGCAGGAACCCGAGCTCATCCACGCCCTGGCTCAGGCAGTAGCGCGCGAAGGCCTCGATCGGAAATGTCACCGTGAGTCCATTGGGCAGCTGCAGCGTGGCTCCCGGCAGGTCAATCGTTACCTCGGCGCCGGGGTGCTCGAGCAGCCACTGGCCGCTGGCCTGATCCACCACGATGGGCAATAGGCCGTTCTTGAGCGAATTGGTGGTAAAGATATCGGCGATCGCGGTGCTGATCACGGCACGAAAGCCGTAATCCAGCAGCGCCCAGGGCGCGTGCTCGCGCGAGGAGCCGCAGCCGAAGTTGCGATCCGCGACCAGGACCGAGCAACCGGCAGCTTCCGGGCGATTGAGCGGAAAGTCTTCATTCTGCGAACCATCAGCGTTGCAACGCCAGTCGGCGAACAAATACTGGCCCAGGCCTTCACGACTGGTCGTGCGCAGAAAGCGCGCCGGGATGATCTGATCGGTATCGATGTTCGTGTAGGGCAGCACCGCCGTACGCGAGCGAATCTGTAGTATCGGTTCCATGAGTGTGCAATCAGGCGTTGATGACGATCTCGCGCGGATCGGTCACGCGGCCGCGCACGGCGCTGGCCGCGGCAGTCAGCGGGCTGGCGAGCAGGGTGCGCGCGCCGGGACCCTGGCGGCCCTCGAAGTTGCGATTGCTCGTGCTGATCGAATACTCGCCCTTGCCGACCACATCGCCGTTCATCCCCAGACACATCGAGCAGCCCGATTCGCGCCACTCGGCACCGGCCTCGATAAACACCCGATCGAGGCCTTCCGCCTCAGCGGCCTTTTTCACCTGCTGCGAGCCCGGCACGATGAGCGCGCGCACGCCGTGGGCAATTTTTCGTCCGCGCAATAATTTTGCGGCGCTACGCAGGTCCGAGAGCCGTCCGTTGGTGCAACTGCCGATGAATACCACATTGACCGGCTGATTGCCGATCGGCTCGCCGGCATGCAGGCCCATATAGGCAAGCGCCTTGTCGAACACCGGATCGTTCTTCGGCTCGGGAATCGAGCCGGATACGGCCACGACCATGCCGGGATTGGTGCCATAGGTGACCATCGGCTCGATCGTTGCGCCATCGAGCGAGATTTCCCGATCAAAGCTCGCACCCGGATCGCTCGGCAGCCCCTGCCAGCGCTCGAGCGCGCGCTCCCACGCCGCTCCGGCCGGTGCACGCGGGCGGCCTGATAAATAGCGGTAAGTGGTCTCGTCCGGCGCGATCATCCCGGCACGCGCGCCGGCCTCGATCGACATGTTGCACACGGTCATGCGCTCTTCCATCGACAGGGCGCGAATCACCGCGCCGCGGTATTCGATCACGTGGCCCGTGCCGCCGCCGACGCCGATGCGACCGATGATCCAGAGAATCAGATCCTTCGCCGTGACGCAGGGACCCAGCGCGCCCTCGATGTTGATCGCAAAGGTCGCCGGCCTGCGCTGCAGCAGGCATTGAGTCGCGAATACATGTCCGACCTCGGTCGAGCCGATGCCAAAGGCCAGTGCGCCGAAGGCCCCATGCGTGCTCGTATGACTGTCACCGCAGACCAGGGTGTGACCGGGCTGCGTGAGCCCGAGCTCGGGCCCCACGATGTGCACGATGCCGCGCTGATCGCTCCTGAGGCCGAACAATTCAATGCCGAATTCGGTGCAGTTACGCTCGAGCTGCTCGATCTGCCGGGCCGCCGATTCGATCGTGATAGGCGCACCGCCGAAGATCTGCTCGGTGCGTGTCGGACTTGAATGATCGATCGTCGCGAGCGTGAGCTCCGGGCGGCGAACGGGGAGGCCGCGCTCACGCAGTACCGAGAAGGCCTGCGGGGACGTGACCTCATGTATCAGGTGCGTGTCGACATAGAGTACGGCGGGTGTCTGCGCGGTCTCGGGCACGACCTCGTGCGATTCCCAGACCTTCTGGAACATCGTCTTCATGCTCGCGACCGTCTGCGCTGCCGTCTATGCGTGTGAGCCAGCCGCGGCCGCAACACCCCCCCGGCCGTGGGACTTCACATCGACGTAGTCGAGCCAGGAGCGCGTGTCGGGCGTGGCGCCGGAGAACAGCCCGAAGAAAGCCCGCTGCAAGCGCTCGGTGATCGGACCGCGCCGGCCCGCGCCGACCGGGATGCGATCGACCGAGCGAATCGGGGTGATTTCAGCCGCGGTGCCGGTGAAGAAGAGTTCATCGGCCAGATACAGCAGCTCGCGCGGCACTGAGCTCTCGCGCACCTCGATGTCCAGATCGTGTGCGAGCTTCATCACCGCGTCGCGCGTGAGGCCACCGAGCACCGAATGCGCAAGACCGGGCGTCAGCAGCGCACCGTCCTTGACGATAAAGATGTTCTCCCCGGCCCCTTCGCTCACGGTGCCATCAGGGGCGAGCCCGATGCCCTCGGCAAATCCGAGTCTCTTGGCCTCCTGGCTGATGAGCTGGCTGGAGAGGTAGTTGCCGCTGGCCTTGGCCAGCGCGGGCAAGGTGTTCGGTGCGACGCGCTGCCAGGACGATACGCAGACGTCGACTCCCAGTTCCTCGCTCTCGTGGCCCAGGTACTTGCCCCATTCCCAGGTCGCGATCGCCACGTCGACCGGAGGATCGATCTTCGGTGCCACGCCGATCTCGCCGTAGCCGCGCAGGGCGATCGGGCGGATGTAGGCGCCGTGGGTCAGGTCATTGACTGCAATGACCTGGCGGCAGGCATCGTTGATCTGATCCTGCGAATAGGGTATCTGGATACGGTAGATCTTCGCTGAATCGAACAGCCGGCGCGTGTGATCGCGCAGCCGGAAGATCGCGGTACCGCGCGGCGTCTCGTAGGCGCGTATGCCTTCGAACACCGAGGAGCCGTAGTGCAGCGCATGCGCCAGCACATGCACCGTCGCCTTCTCCCAGGCCACGAGCTTGCCGTTGAACCAGATGAAAGGCGTTGCGGGTATGGGCATCGTGAGTCTCCTAGACAGCGCTCTTGGCCACGCGTGCACTCTCATCGTGATGCGCGCTGTGTACGCGCGTCGCGCTGCGGGCTGACAGATCGATACGATTGATGACTTCGAGCAGAGCGCGGCCGGCCGCCTCGATGATGTTGGTGCTGATGCTCGAGCCGCGGTAGGCGCGCCCACCGCTCTCGACGTTCAGGATGACCTCGCCCTGGGCGTCCTCGCCGATGGTCACGGCATGCACTTCGAATTTGCGCACCGTCACGGCCACGCCCGTGGCCTGAACGATCGCCTTGTAGGCCGCATCGACCGGGCCGTCGCCCGAGCCTTCGCGCTCGAGCGTGCGCCCATCGCTGTGGCGCAGGCGCACCGTGGCTCGGGCCTGCTTGCCGCTGTGCGCTTCGATGTCGAGGTGCTCGAGCGTCCACGGCCCAGGTGCGCGCCCTTCGGCGCGCAATACGAGGGCTTCAATGTCCCCGTCGAACAGTTCCTTCTTGCGGTCGGCCAGCGCCTTGAACTCCTCGAACACGCGGTTGAGCTCGTTCTCATCCAGTTCAAAGCCGAGCTCGAGCACGCGCTCGCGAAATGCGTGTCGCCCGCTATGCTTGCCCAGTACGAGGCTGCTGCGCGGCAGACCCACGTCCTCCGGGCGCATGATTTCGTAGGTCGTGCGGTTTTTGAGCATGCCGTGCTGATGAATGCCGGCCTCGTGCGCGAATGCGTTCTCGCCAACCACGGCCTTATTGCGCGGAATCGTGACTCCCGTGATGCTCGCGACCAGCCGGCTGGTCGGGTAGAGCCGCGAGGTCTGCACGCCGGTCTTGAGATTGAAGAAAGCCGCGCGCGTCGCCAGCGCCATTACGACTTCCTCGAGCGAGCAGTTACCGGCGCGCTCCCCGATGCCGTTGATTGTGCACTCGATCTGGCGCGCGCCGGCCACCACGGCCGTGAGACTGTTGGCCACTGCCATGCCCAGATCATCGTGGCAGTGCACCGAGAGCGTGACCTTGTCGATACCACGAACCTGCTTGCGCAGGTAGCGAAAGAGCTCGCCGAATTCATCGGGTACCGTGTAGCCCACGGTGTCCGGAATGTTGATGGTCGTGGCGCCGGCTTCGATCGCCGCTTCGACCACCTGGGCGAGAAAATCCAGCTCGGTGCGCGAGGCATCCTCGGGGGAGAACTCGACGTCATCGCAATAGTCGCGCGCGATTTTCACCGCTTCCACGGCGCGGCGCAGGATCTCGTTCTGCGCCATATTGAGCTTGTACTGCCGATGAATCGCGCTGGTGGCCAGAAAAACATGCAGCCGATGACGCGGCGCTGCCTGCAGCGCCCGCGCGGCCAGCTCGATGTCCTCGCGCATGCAGCGGGCCAGCCCGGCGATGATCGGGCCCTGCACCTCGCGGGCCACGGCATTGACGGACTCCCAATCCCCGCGCGAGGCTGCCGGAAAGCCCGCTTCGATGACGTCCACGCCGAGCTCGGCGAGTGCACGCGCCACGCGCAGTTTCTCCGGTTGCGTCATGCTGCAGCCGGGCGACTGCTCGCCATCGCGCAATGTCGTGTCGAATATGAGAACGCGTTCTGGTGTCGGTGTCATGGCACTGTCTCCGTTCAGCGGGCGCTCCTGAGCCAGGGCATGCGCTCGCGCAGCTTTGCGCCCACGTGTTCAATCGGATGACGCAGATCCTGCTTGAGCAGCCGGCGGAAATTCTTCGCTCCGCTCTGACTCTCGGCAATCCATTGGCGCGCAAATTTGCCGCTCTGGATCTCCTTGAGGATCTTGCGCATCTCCTTCTTGGTGCGCTCATTGACCACACGCGGTCCGCGCGTGAGATCGCCGTATTTGGCCGTGTCGCTGACGAACTGATGCATCTTCGCCAGTCCGCCCTCGTGTATCAGATCGACGATGAGTTTGAGCTCGTGCAGGCACTCGTAGTAGGCGACCTCGGGCTGATAGCCGGCCTCGACCAGCGTTTCAAAGCCCTTGACCACGAGCTCGGTTGCGCCTCCGCACAGCACCGCCTGCTCGCCGAACAGGTCAGTCTCGGTCTCCTCGGCGAAGGTCGTATCGAGGACCCCGCCGCGAGTGCCACCGATGCCGTCGGCGTAAGCCAGCGCCCGCGCGTGCGCGGTTCCAGTGGCATTCTGCGCCACGGCTATCAGGCAGGGGACACCTCGACCTTGCTGGTACTGGCGGCGCACCAGATCACCCGGACCCTTGGGCGCTATCAGTACGACGTCCAGATCCTTGCGCGGTTTGATCTGCTTGAAATGCACGTTGAACCCATGCGCGAACAGCAGCGTAGCGCCGGATTTGAGGGCCGGTTTGATCGTCTGGTACAACGCCGGCTGCGCCAGATCCGGCACCAGCATCGCGACCAGATCTGCGCCCTTGACCGCCTCGACGGGCTCGGCGACCTCGAGGCCATCGCGCTTGGCTTTTTTCCAGCTCGCGCCGTTTTTACGCAAACCGACCACGACATTGAAGCCACTGTCCTTCAGATTCAACGCATGCGCGCGGCCCTGGCTGCCGTAGCCGAGTACGGCGATGCGCGCCTTACGGAGCGCCTTTTTGTCGACGTCCTTCCTGTTGTATAGATGCATCCTTCTGCGCTCCGTTGAGTCAACAAAAAACCCCGCATCGGCGGCCGGTGCGGGGTTTCGGTGTGTATCGGTTTCCTGGTATCAGAAACGCCGGCAGCACCCGCCCCGACCGCTCTTTACGAGCAGCAGATCCAGCGATAGTACGATCGAACCGATGGCCTGCATTGGGGGTCTCATGTGCCTCTGGCGCAGCGCTGATAACAGCACAACGATCAAGTACTTGTCAATTCAAGCAGTGCTGCGCCACTTCCAGCAAAGCTACACTCAGCTCAACCGAAGCGCGCCGATTCGCTAAGCTTCTGCAATGCACTCCTTTTTGACAGGGCCCGAAGACGGCGCTGTGCCGATCTGGCTCGCGACCGAGAGCGCCTGCGCGGCACTGCTGCAGTCCCTGGCACCGGCGCAGGCCGCCTGGGCGCAGGCGCAGGGTTTTACCGCTGAACGCCATCGCCTGCTCTTGCTGCCCGACAGCGCAGGGGCCATTGCGGGAGTCCTGCTCGGGCTCGGCCCCGTGGCCGGCGTCCATGAGTGCTCGCTGTGGGAGGCTGCGCTGCTCGCGGAGCGGCTGCCGGCGGCAACCTATCGGGTTGCCACTGCATTGTCCGCTCCGATGGCCACGCAATTTGCGCTCGGCTGGCTGCTGGGCAGCTACCGTCTCACGCGCCATCGCGGCACCGCGCCCAAGGCGGCGCCTGCGCCGGGATTGGTGGCGCCGGCGGGCGCTGATCTGCGCTACGCGCAGGTCACCGCGCAGGCCATGGGCTGGGCGCGTGATCTGATCAATGCTCCGGCGAATCAACTCGGCCCGGAGCAGCTCGCAGGCGCAGCGCTCGAACTGGTCGCGCAGCACTCCGGCGAGGGTCTGGTATACAGCGGCGAGACGCTCGCGCGCGAGTACCCGCTGATCGCAGCAGTAGGGGAGGCGAGCGAGCGAGCGCCGCGACTCATCGATTGTCGCTGGCGCCGACCCGACAGCCCACGCGTCACGCTCGTTGGCAAAGGCGTGTGCTTCGACAGCGGCGGCCTGGATATCAAGCCCGCCGCGGCCATGCTGCTAATGAAGAAGGATATGGGCGGAGCGGCCTGCGCACTGGCGCTCGCGCGCATGTTGCTCGAGCTCGGGGCCCCGATTGAGCTACGCGTGCTCATTCCCGCTGTCGATAATGCCGTGGGCGCGCGCGCCTATCGGCCCGGAGATGTCTGGCGCTCGCGCAAGGGGCTCACGGTTGAGATTGGCAATACCGATGCCGAGGGCAGGCTCGTGCTGGCCGATGCGCTCTGCGATGCGGACGCCGAGCAGCCAGACCTGCTCGTAGATCTGGCCACCTTGACCGGTGCGGCGCGCACGGCATTGGGACCGGATCTGCCCGCCGTGTTTGCGAACGAGGAGGCCCTTGCGCGCCAGTTGGCCGAGATCGGCCGCGCGCAGGCTGATCCACTCTGGCCCATGCCGCTGTGGATGGGCTACGACGATGAGCTCGGCAGCCGCATTGCGGACCTGAACAATGTGTCGGCCTCGCCATTCGCCGGGGCCATCATCGCGGCGCTGTTTCTGCGGCGCTTCGTGACCGCTACGGCGCACTGGCTGCACGTGGATCTGTATGCCTGGAATCCCAAGGATCGGCCCGGTCGCCCGCAGGGCGCGGAGGCGCAATGTGTGCGGGCACTGTATCAATTGATCCGGGATCGGTTCGGATGAGTTCATCGCCAGCTGCCTGCCTTGACCGATTATGCTGCGCCCGCCAGAGCGCATCTGGCTGTCATGACAAAGAAGGCTGCCACCATGTCGAACAATAAGCCAAGCGCGGCGCAGCGAACGAGCCGCAAACCGGTTGCAACGACCCGGCACTACTCCAGCCTGGTCGTCGATGGACTCAAACAGACGCCCGCGCGCGCGATGCTGCGTGCGGTGGGATTCACGGATGAGGATTTTGCCAAGCCGCAGATCGGCATTGCCTCGACCTGGGCTGACCTCACGCCCTGCAACATGCATATCGCGCAGCTCGCGCGCGAGGCGGCGAGCGGGGCGGATGCGGCCGGCGGCAAGAGCGTGCTGTTTAATACCATCACGGTTTCGGATGGTATCTCCATGGGCTCGCCCGGCATGCGCTACTCGCTCGTGTCGCGCGAAGTGATCGCCGATTCGATTGAGACGGTCGCGGGCGCCGAAGGCTTCGATGGGCTGGTGGCCGTGGGCGGTTGCGATAAGAACATGCCCGGCTGCGCCATGGCCATAGCGCGTCTGAACCGCCCGGCCGTATTCGTCTACGGCGGCACGATTCGTCCGGGCGCGAAACGCCGGGACATCATCTCCGTATTCGAGGCGGTCGGTGCGGCTGCCGCCGGCAAGATCAGCGCAGCGGAGCTGCTCGACGTGGAGCGTACGGCGATACCGGGACCTGGCAGCTGCGGCGGGATGTATACCGCCAACACGATGGCTTCGGCGATCGAGGCGCTCGGCTTGAGTATGCCCGGCAGCTCGGCGCAGGAGGCGGTCGGCGCCGACAAGCTCGCGGATTGCCGGCGCGCCGGCGCTGCCGTCGTCGCGTTGCTGCGCCAGGGCGTGCGTCCAAGCGACATCCTGACGCGTAGAGCTTTCGAGAATGCCATGACAGTCGTGATAGCGCTCGGCGGCTCGACCAATGCGGTACTGCATCTACTGGCGATCGCGCAGGCGGCACGCGTGCGCCTGCGCCTGGATGACTTCACACGCATCGGCCGGCGCGTGCCCGTGCTGGCGGACCTGCGCCCGAGCGGCCGTTACCTGATGTCCGAGCTGGTTGCAGTGGGCGGGATCCAGCCCCTGATGAAGCGTTTGCTCGAGCACGGACTGCTGCACGGGGATTGCCTGACCGTTACAGGCAAAACAATGGCTGCCAACCTCGCGGACGTGGCTGACTACCCGGAATCGCAGACGATCATCCAGCCGTTTTCAAACCCCGTGAAGAAAGAAAGTCATCTTGTTGTTCTATATGGAAATGTCGCCCCGGAAGGTGCGGTAGCCAAGATCAGCGGCAAAGAAGGAGAGTCCTTTACTGGCCGGGTGCGCGCGTTCGACGGCGAAGAGGCGGCCACGAGGGCCATACTCGGCGACAAGGTGCGGGCAGGGGATGTCATCGTAATTCGTTACGAGGGACCCAAGGGCGGGCCCGGAATGCGCGAGATGCTCAGTCCTACAGGGGCTATCGTCGGGCGCGGGCTGTCCGGCCAGGTCGCTTTGATCACGGATGGGCGCTTCTCGGGAGGCAGCCACGGTTTCGTGGTTGGACATATTGCGCCCGAAGCGGCGCTGAGCGGCCCGATCGCATTGCTCCAGGATGGCGACCGGCTCACGATTGATGCACGACAACGGCGCATTGATGCGGATCTGTCCGCCGCTGAACTTAAGCGGCGGCAACGCAAGTGGCGCCCGCGTCGCCCCTACGCCACGCACGGTGTACTGGCGAAGTACGCCCGTGTCGTCGGCAGCGCTTCCGAGGGCGCCGTGACGGATCGGGAGCCCGACTGATGCGGCGGTCAGCGCAAGCAGTCGCGAGCGCAGAGCGGGCAGCGCAGCACATGACTTATGCCAACACTTAGGACGAGATTGTCAAAAGGTTGTAACGCTTGAAGCGAGCAGTTACAGTCGCTTCACTGGTGCTGATCCGGAAACGCAGTCCTGAGCCGCGCAACAGCGAAGTGGGCCTCCGATCGAACGGCGCTCAGGTAAAGCGTGGGGGCGAGCAGGCTTCGGCCTGAATGTTGCATGATGGGCTCGGGGAACGAAACAATATGGGGAACGTGCGAACTGGTAAGCAGGTGCGCGCTGATGAGATATCGCTCGCTGCCAAATATTTGAGAACAGACATATGAATGCTTATTACCCGCAACAAGAGACCAGCCTGCTGACCAAACGCGGGCTCATATTTCTCGCGATCATCGTAATCCACGTGCTGGTCATTTATGCCTTTGCCAGCGGCCTGGCAAAAAGCGGCAAGCGCTATTTGCAGACGATCCTGCAAACCAACATCATCAATCAAGAGAAAGTGAAGGAACTGCCGCCGCCACCGCCGCCGGTTGATCTGAAAGAGAGGCCGCCGATACAGGTTGTCGCGCCGGAAGTCAGTATCACCATTCCGGTGGAAACGGCACCGATCACGGTCGCGAAGCCGCCCCCGCCGCCGCCACCCGTCGTGGTTCGCCCACCGCCGCCGGGCACGCCGGTGCAAGTGACGTTCCGGCCCGATATTTCCAACTATTATCCGGAAGCGGCGCGCCGCGAGGGTCAGGAAGGGCGCGCGATCATAAAGATCTGCGTGAATATGCAGGGCAAGATTGACAGCGCCGAGGTCGCTACCAGCTCGGGATTCCCGGAGCTGGACGAGGCGGCGGTGAAAGTGGCCAAGGCTTATCGGTTCAAGCCCGCCACCTCAGAGGGCAAGCCGGTCAGCTCCTGTCCGACGCTGCCGGTGAAGTTTGAGCTTCACATGACTGGCTGATTGAGCCGCGCGCCAGTTGATCGCTATTATTTAGACTCACGCAATCGGGACTTAGACGACTTTTGGTCCGCCCGGATCACCGGGCGGGAATGATGTAAAAGAGGAAACTAAATT